>JAGHYP010000084.1 GCA_017743585.1 Chloroflexota bacterium | reverse complement strand
CAGCTGCCGGGCAGGCTCAATTACACGGTCGTGGCAGGCGATACGCTGACCGGCATTGCGGCGCGCTTCAACAGCCGCGTGGACGCCATTGCGATCCTGAATAACCTGAGCATTAACGCTATCCTGCGCATTGGGCAGCAGTTGGTGATCCCTGTGCCGCTAGCGCAGCCGACTGCGGCGCCGCCTGTCTTGTTCGGTACGCCGACCGCGCCTGTGGACGTGGCGATCCTGAACGGACCGACCGTCAACGGCATTGGTACGTACGTCATGCAACGTGGCGATACGCTCGAAGCGATCGCGCGGCGCTATAGGACAACCGTGCAGTACTTGACTCGGCTCAACGGCATTGTCAATCCGAATGCGCTGGTCATCGGACAGGTGCTGGCGGTGCCAGGGCCAGGCAACAATCCGCCGGGCGGCACAGTCGCGCCGACAGTCATCCCTGACGCGCCGATTGGCGTGCGCACACACGTAGTGCAGCCCGGAGAGAACTTGTTCCGCATCTCGCTGCGCTATGGCACGACGATCAACGCTCTGATGGCGCTGAACGGCATTGTCAACCCGAATCGCATCCGCGCCGGGCAGGTTTTGCGGCTGCCATGAGCGCCTTTCGCACCTTGCGTAATGAGCGCGGCGAGGTGCTTTTGGCGCGCGCCAAATGGTGCAGCGGCTATTGGTGCAGGCTGCGCGGACTGATGTTCCGACGCAGCCTCGCCGAAGATGAAGGGCTGATCCTCGCCTACGGGCGCGAGAGCGTGCTGGAGAGCAGCATTCACATGCTATTCATGGCATTTCCTATCGCCGCGATCTGGCTGGATGCCCAAGGGCGCGTGGTGGATAAGGCGCTAGCGAAGCCATGGCGCTTGGCATACGTGCCGCGCCGCGCCGCGCAATACGTGATCGAGGCGCGACCTGCGTTGCTAGAGCGCGTTCAGCTCGGCGAGCGGCTGACCTTCAGCGCCTGAGCATCGGAATGTTAGAACGAATTGAGTGGCTGGGCCACGCCAGCTTCCGCGTGATGGGCGATCCGATCATCTACATCGACCCGTGGCGCATCACGCGCCCTGACCACACAGCGGACGTGATCCTGATCTCACACGATCACTTCGATCACTGCTCATTGGCGGATGTGGAGAAGATTCGGGGCGCGCACAGCCGGATCATCGCCAGTCGTGCAGCGGCGATGCACTTCGAAGGCGCGATCAGCGCACGCCCCTGGCAGGCCTTCAACGTCGGACGCGCTTTGATCCGCGCTGTGCCTGCTTATAACGCTGCCCATCCGCAAGCGCTCGAGCATCTCGGCTTCGTGATCAGCATGTACCAGCACGATCTGTACTACGTCGGCGATAGCGGCGTGATCCCCGAGATGGCAAGACTGCGCCCTGACATCCTGATCCTGCCCATCGGCGGCAGCCATAGCATGACTCTGAGCGAAGCGCTTGAGGCAGTCCGCTTGATGCGCCCGCGCTATGTGATTCCGAGTCACTGGGGCAGCGCGCACAATGGCAGCACCTACCTTGAAGCCCAGGCTTTTGCGCAGCAGGTGGGCTCTGCCGCTGAGGTGATCATCCTTCAACAGGTCAGGTAAGAGAGCGATGCACTGTCATCGCCTTGCGCGGGCAGCTCTTCTACCTGTGCTTCGTGGGCAGCGCTTGGCGCGATCAGCGCCACACGCCGCACGCGAGCCGTGCAATCAAGCCTGCTGCGCGGCTGCCAGCGCCGCCTCGCGCTTGGCGAGCCATTCCTCAGCCGCCATAGCGGCAGCAGCGCCTTGCCCAACTGAAGTCGCCACCTGCCTCCAGATAGGATCCTGAATCTCGCCAGCGGCGAAGACGCCTTCCACGCTGGTCATCATGTGCCGATCAGTGAGCAGGTAGCCACGCTCGTCCATCGCCAGCACGCCCTTGAAGAGCGCGCTGTTTGGCTCATGCCCGATGAAGATGAAGACGCCTTCCGTTGGATGTTGGCGCACCTCTCCCGTCTGCAGGTTGCGCAGCTGCACGCCTGTGACTTTGCCGTTCTCGCCGTCAATGCGCTCCACAACTGTGTTCCAGATGAAGCTAATTTTCTCGTGCGCAAAGGCGCGCTTTTGCAGCTCGGCTTCGGCGCGCAATGTGTCGCGGCGGTGAATCACGTCAATGTGCGCGGCGAATTTGGTCAGGAAGAGCGCCTCTTTGATAGCGCTATCGCCGCCGCCGACCACGACAATGCGCTTGCCGCGAAAGAAGAAGCCATCGCATGTGCCGCAATAGCTGACGCCGCGCCCAGTGTACTCTGCCTCGCCCGGCACGTTCAACAGGCGCGGCGAGGCGCCTGCAGTCACGATCACGGCGTCAGCGAGGTACTCAACATTGCTCGTGCGCACTGTGAACGGCGAGCCTGCGCTGAAATCCACGCTCAGCACCACGTCCATCTCGATCCGCGCGCCGAAGCGCTCCGCCTGACCGCGCATGATCTCGATCAGCTCAGCGCCGCTGCCGCCCGGGAAGCCAGGATAGTTCTCAATCTCGTGCGTGAGCGCCACTTGACCGCCAAGCTGCGGCCCGGCGATCACAACAGGGCTTAAATTGGCGCGCGCTGTGTACAACGCGGCAGTCAGGCCTGCCGGCCCGCTGCCGATGATCACAACTTTTTCGCGTTGCATCTCAAGACTTTCTCCTACGTCACGACTATAGCTCACAGAGCGTTCGAAGCAAGTCAATCTTACCACCATAAGCAGCCGCGCTTGGATGGTCTGCGCAGCATAGCGCGTCTGCTGCGCGGAGACCTGTGATCGCGCGCGCTTGCGCCGAAGCGATCCCGCGAAAGTTGCCGCGCAATCCGTTCCAACAGTTGGACGAAGAGGGCGTGGGCTTCCTGATCGAACTGGCAGTGGAACGGGGACGTAAGGTGCGTCCTGATCTTGAGATCGGCATTTGCGGCGAACACGGCGGCGACCCCGCCAGCATCGCCTTCTGCCATCGAGTGGGCTTGGACTACGTCAGCTGCTCGCCGTTCCGCGTGCCAGTAGCGCGCCTAGCCGCTGCGCACGCCGCGCTGAAGGAAGCAGGGTGCAGCGCCAAAGACGACTGAAGCAGCGCAGTTTGCGTCCTGTGTCTGGTTTATCCAGTGTTCCAGCGTTCAAGGGCTTGTCGCGCGCAAGCCCTTGAACTTTCGCTCAATTCGGCAATTGGACTGCATCCACGCGGAAAGGCGGCTTGGCCTCCACGCCGCCGATCAAGCCAAAGGCGCCTGAGCTGACCACGTACGCTGTGTTCTCGACCACGATCACGCTCGTCGGCTGCCGGAAGCCTTCCGCCAAAGCCACTAGGCCATTTGCGGCGTCTAGGCGGTAGAGCGTGCCGTTGTCGCCTCGCCAAGCCGCGATCAGGACACGACTTGCTGGGTCAACCGCCAAGGCGCGCGGATCGAAACCTTGCTGACGGTAAAGCAGCTGGCTTTCGACGCCTGAAGCGGTCGTGATCAGCTTGTAGATGCTGCCCGTGCCTGAGTCTGCCACGATGATCGAGTCATCCCAGCGGTCGTAGGCGAGTCCCGTCAGGCTTGGGCGCGCGTTGCCGACCTGTGGCGCTGTCCAGAAGAGCGTTGCCGCGCCGCTGGGCGCAATGCGCCACAATGTGCCGTTCTCAGGATGTGAGAGATACAACTTGCCTTGCTTATCCGCCGTCAAACCTGCGAAGAGCGGCAGGCCGCGCGCAGCAGGCGAATCGCTGACGTTGCGAAACGTGCCGTCGGCGGCGATTGCTTTCAGCGCGCCCGAACTATACGCGCCAACTTGATTGTAGTCCAGCACGTAGAGCGTATTGCCGCTGAAGGCGAGCGCAGCAGGCGCGTCTAGCTGTGCCACGAAGCGCATGGCGCCATCGGCGGTCACTTTGCGAACGGCATTGCCGCCGAACAGGCTCACATAGAACTCGCCGTTGCCGTAGGCGATGCCGTACGGAAAGATGCGGCTATCGTTCAAGCTGAGAAATGGCATAATGCTGACGCCTGGCGCCAGCGCCTTTGGCTCGCGCGGCGGGCTGCTACTCCAGCGCCCGAGCAGATCGTTCAGCAGCAGCACAACCGCCGCCACCACGATACCGATCACAATTGCGCCAAAGGTCCCAAAATACAGAACGCGCCGTATTGCGCTTGGCTTGCCGCGCTCAGCCGCTTGATCCGTCTTAGAGGATGCACTCACGAAAAGGTCTCTCCTGACTATCCGCACCTGCTAGATCATACACGCAAGCGCGCTGATCTGCCTAGCCTAGAAAAATGGCGCGCTTATGCGTACAATTGATGAAGTCATCTTGATGAAGTCATCTCGCGTTCGCATGTGTCGTGAGGTCAGCTGTGCGCCACACGCACAGGGAATAGGATGCTTATTATGAGCCAAAGGCATGATAAGTTCGGCGCGCGTGCCGCCTTTGAGACAGGCAGCGGCACAGCCTATCTCTACCGCCTGAATCGGCTTGAGGAAATCGGTATTGCGCCTGTCTCGCGTTTGCCGTTCTCGATCAAGGTGCTGCTAGAGAGCGCCTTGCGCTCGCTAGACGGCTATAATGTCACTGAGGACGATGTGCTGGCATTGGCAACCTACGATGCCGCCGCGCCTGCCGCGCGCGAAGTGCCGTTCATGCCGGCGCGAGTCTTGATGCAAGATTACACAGGCGTGCCGTGCATGGTAGACCTCGCCGCTATGCGCGACGCCATGCAACGGCTGGGCAAGGATCCGCGCAAAGTCAATCCGCTCGTGCCGACCGATCTGGTGATCGACCACTCGATTCAAGTTGACGCCTTCGGCAGCCGCGATGCGCTGATGGTGAATAGCAAGCTAGAGTTCGAGCGCAACTACGAGCGCTACGAATTCTTGCGCTGGGCGCAGAGCGCTTTCCAGAACTACCGCGTGGTGCCGCCGCGCTCAGGGATTGTCCATCAAGTGAACCTTGAATACTTGGCGAAAGTCGTGCAGCAGCGGATTGAGAACGGCGAGACGGTCGCCTTCCCTGATAGCTTAGTCGGCACTGATTCGCACAGCACGATGGTCAACGGCCTAGGCGTGGTCGGCTGGGGCGTGGGCGGCATCGAGGCAGAGGCAGTCATGCTCGGTCAGCCGTATTACATGCTGCTGCCAGAGGTGATCGGCTTCAAATTGACGGGCAGGCTGCCTGAAGGCGCGACTGCCACTGATCTGGTGCTGGTCATCACGCAAATTTTGCGCAAGAAAGGCGTGGTGGATAAGTTCGTCGAGTTCTTCGGCGAGGGCCTGAGCCAGATATCCTTGCCGGATCGCGCCACCATCGCCAACATGGCACCCGATTACGGCGCGACCATGAGCTTTTTCCCTGTGGATCACGTCACGCTGGACTATCTGCGGTACACAGGTCGTCCAGAGTCGCTGGTGCAGCTAGTGGAGCGCTATTGCAAGGAGCAAGGGCTGTTCCGCACGGATGAGACGCCTGCTCCGCTCTTCACGGACGTGATCGAGCTGGACTTGAGCAGCGTTGAGCCGAGCCTTGCCGGCCCGAAGCGCCCGCAGGATCGCGTCCGACTCGGCGACCTGAAGCGCTCCTTCGAAGATGCGCTCAGCGCGCCGCTCAGCGCCCGCGGCTACGCGCTCAGCGACGAAGAGCGCGCCAAGCGCGTCACCTTGCAGAACGGCCAGACCATTGAGTTGACGCACGGCGCGGTCGTGATCGCCGCGATCACCAGCTGCACCAACACCAGCAATCCGTCGGTCATGCTCGGCGCGGGCTTGCTCGCCAAGAAGGCGGTCGAGCGCGGCTTGCGGGTCAAGCCATTCGTCAAGACCAGCATGGCGCCCGGCTCGCGCGTGGTGACCGAATATCTGAGCGATACAGGCTTGCTGGATTACCTCGAGCAGCTCGGTTTCCACGTGGTCGGCTACGGCTGCACAACTTGCATCGGCAACTCAGGGCCGCTGCCTGAGAAAGTGGCACAAGCGGTCGTCGAGCATAATCTCGTGGTGGCGGCGGTCCTGAGCGGCAACCGCAACTTCGAAGGGCGCATCAATCCGCTGGTCAAGGCGAACTATCTCGCCTCGCCGCCTTTGGTGGTCGCTTACGCCCTAGCAGGCACAGTGGATATTGACCTTGAGCGCGAGCCGCTCGGCTACGATAAAGACGGCAAGCCCGTCTACCTGCGCGATATCTGGTACACTCAGGCTGAGCTGGACGCTTACCTGCGTGCCGCCACCAAGCCTGAGGTCTATCAGCGTCTGTACAACGGCATCGAGACGGCGAATGAAGATTGGAACGCCGTTCCGACCAAAGGCGACCTGCTCTACGCTTGGTCAGAGGACTCAACCTACATTCAGCGCCCGCCGTATTTCGAGAACTTCACAGTCGAAGTGCCGCCGCTCAGCGACATTCGGAATGCGCGCGTTTTGCTGTTGCTTGGCGATTCGATCACGACCGATCACATCTCGCCAGCGGGCGATATTGCCGTCGACAGCCCTGCTGGGCAGTATCTGATCTCGCGCGGGGTGCGCAAAGAGGACTTCAACCAATACGGCACGCGGCGCGGCAACGATCAGGTGATGGTGCGCGGCACTTTCGCTAACATCCGCCTCAAGAACCTGATGCTGAGCGGCGTGGAAGGCGGCTACACACGCTACTTGCCCACAGGCGAGCAGATGACCGTCTACGATGCCGCCATGCGCTACAAGCAAGACGGCACGCCGCTGATCGTGATCGCCGGCAAGGAATACGGCACAGGCAGCAGCCGCGATTGGGCGGCGAAAGGCACAGCGCTCTTAGGCGTGCGCGCCGTGCTGGCAGAGAGCTTTGAGCGCATCCATCGCGGCAACTTGGTCGGCATGGGCGTCCTGCCGCTGCAATTCAAAGCAGGCGAGAGCGCAGCCAGCCATGGCTTGACGGGCGAGGAAATCTACCACATCGAAGGCATTCACGATGGCATCACGCCGCGCGCTGAGGTCACAGTGCGCGTGCAGCGCCCGAACGGCGAGAGCTTCGCCTTCAGCGCCATTGCGCGCCTTGATTCGCAAGTGGAGATTGATAACTACCGCAACGGCGGTATCCTACCCTCTGTGCTGCGCAAGATGCTGGCGCAGTGAGCTCAAAGGCGGGCGTGAGCACAGTAGCAGATTGAGCGCGACGCGCGCCGTAGCCGTTCAAGCTGTGACCAGTGTGCTGTTCAGGCACAACAGGCGCGGCGCGCGAGCGAGCATATCTGAAACAGTGTTTTGTCTCAAGACGAGCGCAGCCTGTAGCCTAGACGCGCCAGCATGGCCTCATCTTGCCGCCAGTTCTTCAGCACTTTCACCCATGGCTCAAGGTAGACCTGTGTGCCGAGCAGTTGCTCAAGCTCAGCGCGCGCCTCTGAGCCGATCTTCTTGAGCATCGCGCCGCCGCGTCCGATCAGGATGCCTTTCTGCGAGTCGCGCTCCACGTAGATCACCACGCGGATGTAAGTCAGAGTGGGGCTGCGCTCGACGAACTCTTCCACTTCCACTGCGACGGCGTGCGGCACCTCTTGCTCAAGGTTCAGCAAGGCTTTCTCGCGCACGATCTCAGCGGCGATGTCGCGCAGGGCGCTCGTGCTGAGCTGATCTTCGGGATAGTACCGCGGCCCGGGCGGCAATTTCGCGATCACGCGGCGCAGCAGCGCGGGAACGCCGTCGCCATTGAGGGCGCTCAGGCTCTCCCAGTCCGCTTCTGGCATCAGCGCGCGATAGGCTTCCACGTGCGGAATGACCTGCTCAGGCGTCAGCAAGTCGAGCTTGTTCAGCGCCAAGACCACAGGCGTGTTGGCCGCCTCGCGAATCATAGCAGCGGCGCGCACGTCGTCGTCGTCGGGCAGGGTGGACAATGCGCACACGAATAAGATCACATCTGCGTCTCTGAGCGCAGCGCGCGCCACTCCCACCATGAATTTGCCCAACTTGTGACGCGGCTGATGAATGCCGGGCGTATCCACAAAAATGGCTTGGACATCGGGCGCGCTGTAAATGCCGAGCTGGCGCAAGCGCGTGGTCTGCGGCTTCGGGCTGACAATCGCGATCTTCTCGCCGAGAATGCGGTTCATCAACGTGGACTTGCCAACATTCGGCTTGCCGACCACGGCCACATAGCCGCTGTGAGACAACTCGTGCGTCTCGGGTTGCGCGTCGCTCATGGCTGTTCTGGTGTAGCGCTCGGAGTTTCGAGGGGCGGCATGTCGTCGCGGAAGCTGAGCGCCATTGGAACGCCGCTGCACCGCGCCGCTGCCGCGATCGCGTGCGAGGCGATCGGCTGCACCAAGACCAAGAAAACCGCTAGGGCGAGCGCGCGCGGAAACGCGCCTTCCAAGAGCAGCGCCGCGCCCAGCAAAATGCCCCACAAGCCGAGCGTTGAGACCTTGCCAGAGGCGTGCAGGCGCGTGTAGACATCCGGCAAGCGCAACATGCCAACTACGCCGATGACCGAGAATGTCACGCCGAAGAAGAGCGCTGCTAAGCCGAGCAGCTCACGCAGCAGCATCAGAACAATCCCCCTCGCTCAGGTAGCGCGCAACGGCGAGCGTGCCGATGAAGCTGAACGCCGCCAGCGCAATGCCGATATCCACAAGGAAGGCGACGCCCTCCACCACTGCCAAGACCACGACGATGCCGATCAGCAGCGTGGTCAGAAGATCAATCGCCTGCAGGCGCTCGGCGGCATGTCGCGCGCGCACCATGCGCCACACGCACGGCGCTAGCAGGACGATCAGCACGATCAGCGCAATCTGCGCGCCGATGTTCGCCAAGTTGCTCATGGTCAAGCTTTCCCTAGGATTGCGCGCAAGCGCTTAAGACGTGCCGCTTGCTCTTGCTCAGCCGTCGCGACGCTCTCAATATCCAGACAGTGGATGTACATCGTTTTTGCGCCGTCAAATCCCACCGCCAGTTGCCCTGGCGTGATGGTGATCGCATGCGCGCTGAGCGCCGCGATGATCTCATCCTGCTCCTCGTCCTGCGTCGGCACGGCGACGATGCCCGGCTTCAAGGGCAGCTTCGGATCGAGGACGCGCCGCGCCACATCGAAGCTGGCGCGCGTGATCGCGATGAACGAGAGCACGATGTATACAATCAGGTTGAACAGCTGGCGCGGCAAGCGGCTCAGCTGCGCGGTCGCCCGTTCGCGCGTTCCGATCAGCGAGAGGATCAGCGCGCTCACCACAAAGCCGACCAAGAAACTCGCCGCATCCACACGCGCCGTCAAGCCCATCCAGATGGCGCTCAGCACGGCTGCAGTGGCTAACACATAGGTCGCGCGTCCCACGTTCAGCCTCCAAACACTGCGCGGACGTAAAGCGACGGATCGCCTAGGTCACTGACCGTGCGCGTCGCCACCTCGATCAGCGGCGTGGCGTGTAGTCCGAAGAATACGCACAAGCCGATCAAGATCAACGGCGCGTATTGCGCATCGCCGCTCGGCTTTGTCTTCACGCCTTCGTCAGGCGGCTGCTGGAAGATCAGCGACCAAGTGCCGATCATATACTGGAGCGTGATCAAGCCCGCTGCAACCGCCAAGATGAGCACCAAGCCACCCTGCGCCTCAATGCCGCCCTGCACCAGCGCCACCTTGCTGATGAAACCGTTCAGCGGCGGAATGCCCGCCAGCGCCATGCCGCCCAGCAGATACAAGATGCTGGTCAGCACCATGCCCTTGCCCGCGCCGCCGATTTCGTCTTTGTTGGCAGTCTTGTTGTGAGTCCGGCTGCTCACCACGCCCGTCAGCATCAGTAGCGCCGATTTGATGAACGAATGGTTCACAGCGTAGACCAGCGCGCCAGCCAGCGCCAAAGGCGTCCCCCAGCCGATTGCCACTAGGATAAAACCGATCTGCCCGAAGGTTGAGTACGCCAACATGCGCTTGGCATCGTACGTGCGCAGCGCGCCCAGACTGCCGAAGAAGATTCCGATCACGCCCAGCAC
>JAGHYP010000083.1 GCA_017743585.1 Chloroflexota bacterium | reverse complement strand
AGATGTGTATAAGAGACAGCGCCCAACGCGCCGCCCACCAACTTATCCGCCAAGCCCTCTGTGAAGTTGACCAGATCGTCAGCATAGGCGTGTTCCGTGAAAGCGACGCCGCTATGCCGCGCTGCGACCATGCGCATGATCAGCACGTCGCGGCGCAACTCGCCCAGTTGCGCGGCGCATTGCTCCGCCGATTGCCAGACGGCGCAAAGTGCATCTGCCAGCTGCTCAGGATCGCGCCCGTCAACGTTCAAGCGCGTGGTGAAATAGCCCGCCATGCTCTGCGCCTTGCCGTCCTCAGCCGAGAACGCCGAGCGCACGGCGAACGGGCCGGGGAGTTCCCAATCGAAGTTCGGGAAGCCGATGGCGAAGACGAGCCGCGACTTATCGGGCGCGCTGACCGAGCCGTCATCGCCGCGGCGCACTAGGCCGCTGGCTAGGGCGCGCCGCCACGCCTCGTCCACTAGGATGATCCCTGTTGGCACAGGCAGGCCGTAGCGCCGCGCTACGTCCAGCAGCGCAGCCTTTGCGCCGACGCCGAACTTCGCAGCGCTACCAAGGCCGATCGGCAACCACAAGCGCTCTTTTTTGCCTGTCAACGTGCCGTAGTAGCTCATGGCTCTCGTTCACAGCGCCAGAACTTGACGCGCCAGTCTTGAGACTTCCGCCGCGTACTCAGACGGCTGCTCGATCATCGGGAAGTGATCCCACTCAGGCACAATGCGCACGATGTGGCGCGGCAGAAGCGCCTGATAATCCTGAACATGCTCGACTTTCAGCACGCGCTCGCGAGCGCCCCACAGCAGGCCCGCGCGCACCGCGCTCGGACGCAACGTCTTGAACCATTCCGCCGTGATCAGATCAAACATCTGGCCAAAAACTGCGCAGCGTCGATACTCAGCGAAGAATTCCCGCAAGTAGTCCGCTGGCACGGGCTGCCGAAATAAGACGCGCCGCCATATCGGTCGCATGAACGGCGCGCTGAGCAGCCACTTGCCCAGAGCGCGCATGAACGGCAATTTCATCAGCTTGGGGAAGCGCCGCCTATCCAAGCGCGCGCCAACAGGGGCGTGCAAAATGATGCCGTCCACTGCCTCAGGCTGCTCTTGGATCAGCTCCAGCACAAACGCGCCGCCGATGCCGTGACCGAGCAGCACGCGCGGGCGTGCCGCGTCGGCGATCAAGCAGGCGAGCCGCCGCGCATAATCGCGCATGGTTCGCAATGTGGGATCGCGCGGCAGGCCAGCGAAGCCGTCCAGCGTCGGCGCTATGAAGCGCACGTCAGGCGGCATGTGCGGCGCGCAACGCGCAAAACGAAATGCGCCGCCGCCATTGCCGTGCAGCGCGATCAAAGTCAGCGGCGCATCGTTCATCACAGGCGCGCAGGTTGCAAGCGGTGCTGCAATGCCACCTTCGGGATGATCCGCCAATCAGGATGATCGCCGGCGTGCTTGAAGTCGTGCTGCCACGTGATCGTCTCTTGCTCAACCAAGAACAAGCCCGGCATCATCCAAGGATCGCCAACAGGTCTGCCGATGAAATGCCCTTTGCTGGCTGCGCGCACGCCGCACGCCCAGACCCGCACGCCGAACATCTGTCTGATGCTGCCGCGCTCCAAGCCGAAAGCGTTGTAGAAGCGCTTGGGCAGATCGGCGATGGCGCGCGCTTCTGCCCACAGCCTGCGCATGAACGCCGCGCCTTCCTCAACCGTGCCTTGATAGAAGAACACGATCGGCGGATAGTCGGGCGTGAGGCGGCTGATCCGCCGCAAATCGCTCACCATCTCACGGCAGAAGATGCAGCCGAAGTGCCGCAAGAAGACGAGCAACGTCTGCCCTTCCGAGTTGAGCTGATCGCGCAGCGCGGGGCCTGCCAAATTCAGCCCTTCAACAGGCGCGTCGAGAAGTTCCGCCGGAAGTTTCCGCATAGCCATCCAGCGTTTGTCTAAACCGATGTCGCGGAAAATTTTAGCGACGGGCAGACGGAATCGCCCAATCGGCGGTAGCGCATGGCACGCGCTTCAATCGCCGCGACTAGACCTAGCGCTCAGCTCAACGCCTGATGGCATGCAGAGCGCCGCACCCCGCGCCGCGCTTTGAGCAGTCGAGGCGCCTCCCGCTGTATCGTGGTCAGTCAGCCCGGTCGCCCGCAGATACCGACATGCATCTACGAGCTTGTGGTGATCCGCGGCTCGACGATGAGCCGTAAGGCTGTGCGCTCTTGGTCTTCAATCGTCACTTCTGTGAAGTATGGAATGCAGACCACATCAATACCATCATCAGCGAGATAGCCACGCGCAATGGCAGCCGCCTTGATAGCCTGATTGACTGCCCCCGCGCCAATCGCCTGCACCTCGGCGCGCTTGTGTTCGCGCACGACGCCAGCGATCGCGCCTGCTACAGCGGTTGACCGTGAACGAGCCGAGACTTTGATTATATCCACCATGTTCCCGCAATTCCTCAGTGTGATGCGCTGCTTGGATACCCGCGAACCGCGCGGCGGCTATGAAAGCTCACGCTACGTTATACGCCATCGCAAGATGCGCCTTAACTCACATTGTAACGGCAAATCGGTTTGATTCCAAGCGCGAATTTTACTTTTTTCGCTGAACTTTTTACGATACCTCGCCGCGCAGCGCTCATGGCACGCAACGGACGCTCGCCACCTGCAAGTCGACAAGCGCAGCGGCGTTCACGTCCACGCTCAAGAACAAGCGCAGCTCGCCTTCAGGCGTGTCGGCAGGCAGCGGCATCGCGTGATACGTGCTGAAAGCGCCTACCTGCCATAGCTCAGGCGGCAGACGGTCAATCACGCCTGCCACAGGTAGGCCGCTTGCGTTCAGCAAGTTCAGGCGTATCTCAACTGTCTGGCGCGGCACGAATGCTAGCTGCCAATCAAGGCGCACGCGCACCCAGTCGCCGCGCCGCAGCTCGCGACCGATGCCCACGTTCACCAAGCGCATATCCTGGCGGTTGAAGCGCGCGCTCAGATTCACGTCCACGCCGTGATCGTCCAGCGCCGACCAGTTCACCATGCGCTGATAAGCGCGCAGCGCGCCGCTTTGATAGACCTGCGCGTAAGTCTTGGCGAAATCCTCCCAGCCGACCGACTCATCAGCGCGCAGCACCACGACGTCAGGCGCGTAGCGCAATATCAGGAAGCGGTCGCGCCGCACGGGCATCAACTGACCGTCAAGATCAAGAAGGGGGCGCGGCATCGCGTAATAGCCGATCAGCGGCGCGTCATTGGCGATGATGCGAGTGTCAGGCGCAGTGTTCTCAGCTAGCCACATGCCGACCTGCTGCGCATCAGGCGGCTCGTCAAGGTCGGCGTGGTAGGCGGGGCGCGTCCAATTGGGGAGCGGCAGCGCGATGTGCGACGGCGCGTAAGCGATCTGCATGATCAGCCCTGTGCCGAGCGGCAGGAGCGCAGCGGGCGCGACGAAACGCCGCCAAGCTGGCCAGCCTTGCGCCGCTGCGACAAAGGCGAGCGCGAGCGCGACGAGCGCGGCATACGGCGCGCTAAGCATCGCCAAGCCGATGCACGCGCCTGCAAAGCGCGCCTTGCCATCTCTGAGCAAGAGCAGGCCGAGCAGGCACAGCGCGAGCATCACGGTCAACATCGGCGAAGGCTGCACGAGCAGCAGCGCAGCGTAAAGCGCGCCGAGCAGCGGCTTGCTCAACCAGAGCGCGAGGCAGAGCGCGCCGCACGCCGCCACCAGCGTGTTCAGCAGGTAGCTGCCGAACGAAGGTGCTACGCCGAGCCGGTAGAGCGCCGCCAACAGCGTAGGCGCTAGCGGGAACGTGGTCACGTCGCCTGTCAGCGCGCCGTAGAGCAAGCCGCGCCCCTTGGCGAGATTGACGGCGAAACGATAGAGCGCGTAGTTCGCCTCAGGCTCGTATAGATTGCCGACCAGCGGCGCGCCGATCGCGCCGATCAGCAAATACACAAAGAAATTGCTCAGAATCCGCATTTTGATCGGCACAAGCAAAAAGGCGCCAATGACTGCGAGGCGCTAGGTCGTGCGCGCGTTCCCAGCGTGCAGCGCGCGCTGCGCCAAGAGATCGCATATGGCGCGCCGCAGCTTGTCAGGGCTGTGCCGCCATGGGCGTTGTGGATCGGTCAGGTCGGTCTCAACGAGGTCGTAACGGTCGCGCAGCGGATGATCGGGCGGCATAGGCGCTACATAGTGCGTGTTCTCGCCCGCATTCTGTCGCGGATAGGCGTTGTTCGCCAAGATCACGTCGAAGACATCGCGCCCGATGTGCCGCTCCAGCGCCAAGACGTGATCTGCCACGCTGAAGCCATCTGTCTCGCCCTTCTGCGTGGCGATGTTGCATACATAGACGACTAGCGCGTTGCTGGCGCGCACAGCTTCCACGATTCCATCCACCAAGAGCGCAGGCAGAATGCTGGTGAACAAGCTGCCCGGTCCGATCACGATCAGCTCAGCGCTCAAAATAGCGCGGATTGAGTCGGGATAAGCGCGCGCGTTCTCAGGCACTAGGAAAACGCGCTCGATGCTGCCGCCCGCTTTCGGAATTTGCGACTCGCCGATCACGCGCTGCAGCTTGCGCTCGGCCGTGCGTATCTCAGCGCCCAGCTGCACATCTTGCAACGTGGCAGGCAGCACGCGCCCGCGAATCGCCAGCACCTGACTGGCTTCGATCACAGCGCGATCCATGCTGCCTGTGATATCGGCAAGCGCGGTCAGGAACAAGTTGCCGAAGCTATGACCCCGTAGGCCGCCGTTGGTGAAGCGGTACTGAAAGAGTTGCGTGATGAGCGATTCATCGTCCGCTAACGCCGCGATGTTCTGCCGCAGGTCGCCGGGCGCCAACACGCCGAACTCTTCGCGCAGCAGACCTGTGCTGCCGCCGTTATCAGCGACAGTCACCACGGCCGTGATGTTGCTGGTCTGTGCTTTGAAGGCGCGCAGCACAGATGGCAGGCCTGAGCCGCCGCCTAGCGCCACCAGACGCAATCCGTTCGCTTGGCGCGCGCGCTCGGTCATCAGGTCAACCAAGCGCTCGCGACGGCCTTGCAGCAACGGCGTGAAAATCGAGCGACTCAGGCGCGTAATGCCGACGTAGAGCATCGCGCCGCCCAAGAGAGCGAGACTCAAGCTGAGCATGAGCGCCAGCGCAGCATCCGTGGCAAATACACGCGGCAGGAGCGGGCTCAGCAATAGCCCAAAAGCGAAGCTGAGCGCGAGAAAAGCGCCGATCAGCAGCAGCAGCCAGCGCTTGACGCCAATGCCAGGCGTCAGCCACTTACGCCATGCCGATGGAATGCTCATTTTGCGCGCTATTTGACGAGCCACGCGCGGTAGCTTAGCACGTGTGACAACACGCCGTCAAGGCGCACATGCAAAGCCCCGTGCGCGCTGTCACCAGTGCCGAAGGCGCGATGCGGCGAGCAATTCCGTCAGCATCGCCTCATCACGAACAGGAGCGTCGTGAGTGCCAAGGGCGCACTCATAACTCAAGGGCGCGCTCATAACTCAAGCAAATGTCGCTTGCCCGTGAGCAAACGCCAGCGGCCATGCGCGCTGCCGCGCCATCAGCGCGCCGGGCGAGATAATCCGCTTGACAGACGCCCCGCGCCGATATAAAGTCTTGCTCAATCGTAGCATTAATCCGAGCGGAAAAGGCGAGAGATAACGCATGATTGACGTGAACGATCTGCGCAAAGGTGTCACTTTCACCATAGACGGCGCGATTTATCGCGTCTTGGAGTACTCGCATCACAAGCCTGGCCGCGGCAACGCCACTATCCGCACCACGCTGCGCGACCTGCGCACAGGCGCCACCATTCAGCGCACCTTCATCTCTGGCGACCGCGTGCAGGAAATCCGCGTCGAGAGCTTCCCCGTCGAGTTTCTCTACCGCGACGGCGAGATGCTGTACTTCATGAATACCACGACCTTTGAGCAGTACGAGTTGCCCGCTAGGATATTCGGCAGCGATGTGCTGTATCTACACGAGAACATGCAGCTCTCGCTCAGCAGCTATGAAGGCGAGATCATTGACTATGAGCTGCCCACCACAGTTGAACACGAGGTGGTTGAAGCGGAAGTGGCAGTGGCAGGCAACACAGTGACCGGCGCCACCAAAAAGGTGACTACACAGACCGGCCTGCAGGTGGTCGTGCCGCTCTTCGTCAACGTTGGTGATCGGATTCGTATAGACACGCGAGATGGCAGCTACATCACGCGCGTCTGACTGAGGACGCCACAGTGAAAACTCCAGCTGGCAAGGAATGCCCTGAGTACTATGCCGATTTCCATCGCGGCAGGCGCGTGCAAGAATGCCGCCTGATCAAGCGCAATCCGCGCAGCGCGCCTTGGCGCCTCGGCGATTGCAGCCGCTGCCGCGTGCCTGACATCCTTCGGGCAAATGCCAGCCAATTTTTGCAGCTGACCTTGCAAGTGAAGCCCGGCTTCTTGGGCATCGGACGTAAATTGGTCGTGAGCGCCTTCTGCGAGAAGCACAAGGCTGCTATTGACGACCCTTACATCGGCTGCGAAGCGTGCAACGCCGAGCGTCCCGGCGTCTCGCTCTTCTTGGACGCGCTGCGCAGCTTGGACGGCGGATGATCAAAGTCGTCCTGCTCGATCTCGACGCCACGCTGATCCGTGTGCAAACTGAGGTCTTCGTGCGCGAATACGTCCGCGGGCTGAGCGAAAGGCTCGCGGAAGCGCTTCAGCTGCCCCCTGAGCGCTGCGCGCAAGCCCTGCGCAGCGCCGCCCAAGCTATAGTTGCCGATCTCGATCCGAGCTGCAGCAATCGCGCTGTATTTGAGCGCAGCCTTGCCGAGTCGCTCGCCATACCGCCTGCGCTGCTTCGCGATATCTTCGAACGCGCGCATGCGGTAGTCTATCCGTTGCTGGCGCCGCTCGTCGCCCCTGAGCCTGCCGCGCTGCCGCTCCTAGAGCGCCTCTTGGCGCGCGAGATCGCCTTCGCAGTGATCACCAACCCCTTCTTCTCGCTCGAGGCGATCCGTCAGCGCATGGTCTGGGGGAATCTGCCACTCGACCTGCCTTACGCGCTGATCACAAGTCTAGATGAAATGCACTTTGCCAAGCCGCGCCCGCACTTCTACGAAGAAGTCTTGGCGCGCATAGGGCTTGAGCCTGATCAGGCGATCATGGTCGGCGATGATCTTTACAACGACATCGCGCCTGCGCAGGCAGTCGGGATGCACGCTTACTGGATAAACGGCGAGCGGACGTTGCACAACTTCGCCGCTGAAGTTCAAGACGGCTTGCTGGAGCGTCTGGCGCGGCAGCTTGTGGTCTCGGATCGGCGCGCTCAGATCGTGCCGCGACTCTTGGGCAACACAGCGGCGCTCTTTGGCATAGTAGACGCCACGCCGCTGCATGCTTGGCAGATGCGCCCCGATCCGAACGAGTGGACGCCGCTCGAAGTGCTGCATCACTTGCGCGAGAGCGAGCGCGAAGTGCAGCGCCCGCGTCTGATGCGCATTGCGCGCGAGGATAATCCGTTCCTGCCGCCGCCGCCTGAGCCGTTCCCCCCCAACAGCTTGCAACTGACCGAGACAGCGGATGCAATCGCAGCGGATTTTTGGCGCGAGCGCGCTCAAACGTTGGCGTTTCTGGAACAGTTGCCGCCTGAGGCGTGGTCGCGCCCTGCGCGGCATGCCATCTTCGGCCCGACCACGCTGTTAGAAATGGCGCACTTCACAGCGCGCCACGATCGCTTGCATCTGAACCAGCTCTGCCAGACGGTTGGCAAGTGCCAAGCCGATTGAACCGCGCTATTTGCCTATGATGAACACTTCTTCGCGCACGGCTGAGGCAGGGCAATCGCGGATGATGGTCACATAAACCTTGTTTTCCTCGTCTGGTCCAGCGTTCACCTGCCACTCGCCCGAGGCAAGGCGATAGAGCGCGAAGCGCTTATCGCGTCCTGTAGCGACCAAGTAATTCTGCGCTTTGGCAGGGAAGCGCGCCAAGTCGCGCTCTGTGAAGCGCAACTGACGATGCCCTGTGCCGTTTGGCGCGATGGAATAGACCTCGAACAGGCAGCCCGTCGGCGTGCCTTTGGTGTAGACCGCGTAAAACTGACCGCCCATGCAGTTATGGCGGCGATCGTTCTCGCACTCGCACGGATTGCAAGCCTGCGCCGTGTCGGCTGAAGTGAGCGTCAGAGCAGCCAAGCCTGCTGCACATAACACGAACGCCAAAAATGCTTTGATCAGACGCGCAAAAAACGGACGGACGGACATCACAGCGATAGCTCCTTTATGCAGAGAGAATGCGCCGTATCATTTTACCGCGTCAGCTGCCGAAAAGCAACCGTCAAGCGCTATAGAGCGGCGTGCGTTGTAAGGCGGCCAGGTCGCGCGCGCCCACCACGAACATCGTGATGCGCAGTTGCGCGGTCAGCTCGCGCACAAGGTCGTGCGCTGCCTCAGCCGATTGCGCCGCCGCCTTCAAGAACGGGCTTGCCAGGCCGCACAGTTGCGCGCCGAGCGCAATGCACTTGGCGATATCAATGCCGTTGCGCAAGCCGCCGCTGGCGATGATCGGCATGTGTGGCACAGCTTCTCGCACAAGCGCGATGCTCTCCGCCGTTGGAATGCCCCAATCGGCAAAGGCACGCGCCACGCGCGCGTGGAAAGCCGTCGGCGCGCGATGATACTCAACCTCGCTCCAAGACGTGCCGCCAGCCCCTGCCACGTCAATGGCCGCCACGCCCGCCTCTGCTAAGCGACGCGCGTCATCCGCTGAGAAGCCCCAGCCGACCTCTTTCGCGATGACCGGCACGCCGATAGTGCGGCACAAATGCTCCACTTTTGGCAGCAAGTCCTTGAAGTTGCCGTCGCCTTCAGGCTGAACTGCCTCTTGCAGCGCGTTGAAGTGCAAGATCAGCGCGTCTGCCTCTGCCATATCCACTGCGCGACGGTAATGCTCAACCGTGAAGCCATAGTTCAGCTGCACCGCGCCCACATTTGCGAAGAGCAGGATATCCGGCGCCACATGGCGCACTTTGAACGAAGCGGCGAGGTCTTCGTGGACAATCGCGGCGCGCTGCGAGCCGAGTCCCATGGCGATGCCGTGCGCCTGCGCCACTTCCGCCAAGATCAGGTTGAGCGGGCTTGCCAAGCTGGTGCCGCCTGTCATCGAGCTGATGAGCAGCGGCGCGCTCAGGCGTTTGCCCATGAAGGTCAGCGTGGTATCTATCTCCGCCAAGTCCAGCTCGGGCAAGGCGCGATGCATGAAGCGATAGCGCTCCAAGCCTGTGGTCAGGCGCGGAAACTGCACGTCTTCTTCGAGATTGATGCGGATGTGATCGGCTTTGCGGCGCTCAATCAGCCGCGGTTCGTCAGATGAAACGGTCATAGATCAACGCTACGCGATCGACGCTATGCGCCCTGCCACAGGCGCGCTCATCTCCCTTAGCCTTTTGTCGGGCGATTTTAGCACAAAGGGCGGGTCCATGTGACCCGCCCTTGCTCCGAAACGCTGCAGCGCCTCACTTGACCGGCGGCGGTGGGCCGACGCGGAATTCGCTGCCGAGGATGTTCTCAAGCTGCAGCTCAAGGTCTTCAAGCGCAGTTGCGGCGTCCTTCTTCTTGGTCAGCACGTCATGCACAGCAGTGAAGAAAGCGACCGAGACATCGTTATAGCGTTCAGCGGTCACCGTCGAGGGGCGCGGCGTGGCGTTCTCGAAGACGGGGATCAGATCGGCCACCCAAGGCGTCGCCGCCAGCACTTCGGGGTCTTTGTAGATAGCGGGCATGGTCGGCAGGTTGTTCAGCTTCAGCCAGCGCTCCTTCTGCCGCTCGGGCGCGGTCAACCAGAGCGCCAGCTTCGTCGCCAGCTCAGGGTTAGTGCTGTAGGCGCTCACGCCGAGCTGCCAGCCGCCAAGCGCAGCCGCTGGCTTGCCAGAATCGCCTGCCGGCAGGCTGGTGACGGCGAATTTGCCCTTGATCGCTGTCTCCTGCGTGCCATCGGCGCCTCCCTGCCCCAGCACATAGG
>JAGHYP010000082.1 GCA_017743585.1 Chloroflexota bacterium | reverse complement strand
GCTCAGCGCTGTGAGGCCAATCGCCTTCCAAGCCACGCCGACGCCCGTGTTGCAAGTAGCGCCCTTGCCTGCCAGCTACCGCATTCGCGGCGTGCATTGGGAGCCGCAGAAGTTCAACAACTGCGGGCCTGCCAACTTGGTGCAAGCGATGCGCTTTTACGGCTGGACTGATCCGCAAGAGATGGTGGCAGGCGCGCTCAAGCCGAGCCCGCCTGATAAAAACGTCAGCCCGCACGAGCTGGCGGACTACGTGAACAAGCGCACGGGCGGCTACCTGCGGGCCATTGTCCGCACAGGCGGCAACATGGCGTTAGTGCGCCAGCTGGTGGCGAACAACTTCATGGTCATCTTGGAGACGGGCTTTTACGATCCCGACAAGCCGCAGCAAGGCTGGATCGGTCACTACTTGACCGTTGTGGCATACGATGATAATGCCGGCAGGCTTTATAAGCTGGATACGTACAAAGGCGAGACCAACGAGCGCTACGAGGTGCTGGACGAGCTGTGGAGTCATTTCAACCGTCTGTACATCGTGGTCTATCAGGCGGCGCGCGAGCGCGAGCTGGCGGCGATTCTAGGCCCTCAGTGGGATGCGGATTACAATCGGCGCTACACGCTCGACCGCGCGCGCGAGGCAGCTGCTGCGCAGCCAAATAATCCGTTCGCTTGGTTCAACCTGGGCAGCAGCTTCGCAGCGCTTGAGCGCTATCTAGAGGCAGCGCTCGCCTTCGATCGCGCCTTCAGCCTGCCTGAGCCGATTCCGTTCCGCATGTTGTGGTATCAATTCGCGCCATTTGAGGCGTACTATCGCAGCGGCAACTACTGGCAGACGATCTCGCTCGCCGAGCTGGTGATCGAGAGCGCGAAAGGTCACGTTGAGGAAGCCTTTTATTACCGCGGCATCGCGCGCGCGGCGCTCGGCATGTGGGAAGAGGCTTATGCAGATATTGCCGCCGCCGTGCAGTTCAATCCGAACCTCTCGGCGGCGGTGCGGGCGCTGAACTTAGTGCGCGGACGGCAGCTGCCGTGAACTCACTCGGCGAGCGCGGCGTCCAGCTCGAATTCATCCACGCCTGCCAACGCGCGCGAGATGATGCAGTTCTTCTTGGCGTCTTCCGCCACTTCAGTGAAGGTGGCAAGGTCGAGGTTATCCGCCTTACCGCGCGTGATCAGCTTGATCTTGCTGATCTTGCGTCCGCCTTCGGCTTGGCTCAGCACGCAGATGGCTGTGGTGGTCACTTGCACGTTCTGAAACTCTCTGCGTCCGAGCACAGCGGCGACGTTCATGGTGAAGCAAGCGGCTTCGGCGGCGGCGATCAATTCCTCAGGGTTGGTGCCGGGCGCTTGCTCAAAGCGCGTGACGAAGGTGTAGGGCGAGTTGTTCAGCGCGCCGCTCTGCGTGCTGATCTGCCCCGTGCCTTCGCGAAGCGTGCCGTGCCAAGTGGCGCTGGCGCTGCGTTCGATATCGCTCATTGTTTCGTTCTCCAGTTCTGAGGAATAGCTAACCCGCGCTAATTATGGCGCACACAGCGGCGATCTGCCAATACGACAAAAAAGGCTCGCAAGGCGATCCGCCCTGCGAGCATCATTGTGCGGCGCGCCCGATCACTCAAGCAGCTGTGACAAGGTGAGCGCCTGCAATCCTTCAAGGTTCAGGACGTTTATCTTGTACACACATTGCAGTTGGGTGCAGATGTCCTCAGGCGTATCGAGCAGAACCAGATAGATCTGCCGAGCGTTCAGCGAGACACTGTGCGCCAACATCGCATACTTGTTGATGCGATCTTGATAATTTGCCGTCTTGGTCTCAAACCACAGGATGCGACCGCTCTCCCCCACGCTGAACAGCAGATCGAACTCGAAGTTGCGCCCTTGCGGCAGCGTCACCTGCACATTGTGCGCCACTTCGAATGGCACATTAGCCGTGCGGAACAGCTCGCTCAGATGTTGGCGCGTGAAGCGCTCCAGCCAGCCGCCGCTGAAGAAGCTATGCGCCAATGGCGTGCGGCTCGGGCGCGCCATGAGGCGATACTGCGGTGCTCCGCGATACTCGTAGTACTCCAAGAGCGCCAACTTGCGCAGCTCGGTGCAGAGCTGCGTGCTGTGCGAGATGCAATTGTCGTCTTTCCCTGCTAGGTTGAGCGTGAAGGTCTTGCCGCTGCTCAAGCTGCGCTTGATGTGCTGATAGACCTGCCTGATGAACGGGTAGCGCGTTCCCATGTACATCGCAAGGCGATCCAGCACCTCGTCGTGCGCCTCAGGTTCGCCGATGCTGCGCACCGCGATGCCTGCATCGGCGAGGAACTGATGTATCCGCGCAGGCGGCGCTGAGCGCGGCGCCGCTGCATCTTGGTCAGGCGCGGCGACCGTTGGAGCGGCGCGCACAAGCCGATCCTTCAGCGTGCGCAAGACCTGCACAAAGTCCATGAATTGCGCCTGCGAACTCACGCAGGAAGGATGCCGCTCAAGCAACGCCTCCAGCTCGCTCGGCAGCTCGGACGGATCGGGCAGGCGACCGTCCGAGAACAGAACGGGCTGAACAGGCTTGCCTTGCTCCAAAGCGAGCGCTAAGGCGACGCGATCCGGCTCGTTCGGCTGTGAGAGCCAAGCGCCGTTCAACGGCTTGCCGCTGAACAATACGAGGACCAGATCAATGCCTGTGAGGGCTTGCCTCAGACCCGCCTGCACTGCACTGCCGAAAGGCACCAGCGCAGCGGCGCCGAGCGTGAAAGTGTACTCAGGCAATTGGCGTTGCAGCGCCTTGACGAACTCCTTGGCATAAGTGACATCAGGATGAGCTACCACAAGAGCGTGCATCGTGTTCAAACACTCCTCAAATCTGTATAGAGCGACCTAGAGTCTTGTGCAGCTAGGAGACGCTGTTGTAAGTATACATAACGCACGTTGAGATTTGATAGGGAAAGCAAGAGTTCATCTAATCACTTGCCCTGATAGGCATTGCTGCGCGCACAACGCCTGCGCGGAAAATCAACGAGCGGGAAAACTTCCCGCTCATCCGCGCATAGCGCTCAGTTCAGATATTCGAAGATGCCTGCTGCGCCTTGCCCGCCGCCAACGCACATAGTGACCATGCCGTAGCGCGCCTTGCGCCGCCGCAGTTCATGAATGACCTGCACGGTCAATTTGCTGCCAGTGCAACCTAACGGATGCCCGAGCGCGATGGCGCCGCCGTTCACGTTCACGCGCGCCATATCCATCCCCAGCGTGCGGATGACCGCCAGCGCCTGCGCGGCGAACGCCTCGTTCAGCTCGATCAGGTCGATTTGATCGAGCGTCAGCCCTGTACGCGCCAGCACCTTCGGCACCGCCTTGATCGGGCCGACGCCCATCACTTCAGGGCGCACGCCTGAGACCGCGAAACCGACGAAGCGCGCCAACGGCCGCAAGCCAAGCCGCTCTGCCATGCCGCGCTCCATGATCAAGACGCCAGCGGCGCCATCGCTGAGCGGTGACGAGTTGCCAGCAGTGACCGTGCCGCCTTCCATGAAAGCGGGCTTCAAACTGGCGAGCGCCTCGAGCGTCGTATCGCGGCGCAGATGCTCATCTTTATCGAGGACAACCTTGACCTGATGCGGCTTGCCATCCTCTCCTATCAGCACCTCCTCGATCTCGACAGGCACGATCTCTTCCTTAAATTTGCCCGCGTCCTGCGCTGCTGCCGCCTTCTGGTGGCTCTCGTAAGCGAACCGATCTTGATCCTCACGGCTGACCTGCCACTCTCGCGCCACGCGCTCCGCCGTCAAGCCCATGCTCATGTAGATCTCGGGCTGATGCTCCACCATGTATGGATTCGGCGACATGCGAAAGCCCGTCATCGGCACCAGGCTCATGCTCTCGGCGCCGCCAGCGATGATCACATCGGCGCCGTCGGCGATGATGCGCTCGGCTGCGCTGGCGATGGTCTGCAGACCGCTGGCGCAGAAACGATTGACGGTCTGGGCAGGCACGTCAGGGGGCAAGCCCGCGCGCAATGCGATCACGCGCGCCATGTTCAAGCCTTGCGCGCCCTCAGGCATGGCGCAACCGATGATCACATCGTCAATCAGGGCAGGGTCGAGCTTGCCTTCGGTCTGGCGCATCAGCTCGCGGATCACAGCGGCAGCTAACTCGTCGGAGCGCGTGTTGCGCGTCGTGCCGCGCTTTGCCTTGCCAACGGCCGTGCGCGCCGCCGCCACGATCACTGCTTCGCGTCTTTTAGTCATCTTGTAAAGACCTCACCTCAATGCCTAGGCATTCAAACGTCAGCTTGATTATAGCTGCGAGCGGGAGTTTTCTCCACGAGTTGCAAATGGCGCGGCAAGGTGCTAGGCTTAGGCTGTGCAGCGCACGTCAGCTCGGGAGTATCGCCAGTGCGCTCGTGTCTAGCTCTGTTTGTGTTCGTGTTCATCTTCCTGCCGCTCGCCTTCTGCGGCTTGCTGATAGCCTCGGTCAGCTCGTGGCTGTTGGATCGCAATTTCTACGCTGACCTGTTCAGCGCTGAGGAGATCTACAGCGCGCTGCTCAGCGGCAATCTCGCTCCAGAGCTAAAGCTTGGCGGCACAGGGCTTGACCCTGCCGTGACACGCGCCTTTGAGCAAGCGATCCAAGAAGCGGTCTCGCCAAGTTACGTGCGCGATGAAGTGCTGCGCAACATCAACGCCGTGTTCGATTACCTCGAAGACCCATCGCGCGGCCTGACGCTCGCATGGGACTTGCGACCGCTGAAGCGCGGCCTGAGCGCCGAGCAGATCAACACTCTTGCTGACGTCTTGGTCAAGAGTTTGCCGCCGTGCAGCCCCCACACGCTGCAAACCGATTTCACCTCGCCGACCTGCCCGCCAGCTGATGAGCTAGCTCAGCAATTGACGGCCGAAGTGCGCCAGAACTTGCAGCGTCTCATCGAGCGCCTGCCCGATTTTCAGACTATCATCGAGCCGATCCCGCCTAACACGCAAAGCGGCGCATTGCTGGGCAATCCAGTGCAAACGGTCGTGAGCGGCGGCGGGCTCTCGCTGCTGATGGGAACTTTCTTCGCTTGGCTGTTCATAAGCGCGCTGACTGCGCGCTCTACAAAAGGACTCTGGACAACGCTGGGCGTCACGCTGCTCATCCCAGCGCTGCCTGTGTTGCTGCTCGGCATTGCGTTGCTGACAGGCGCTGCCAATAGCATCTTCTCAGCCAATGTCAACACAGCCTTCGCTGAAATAGGTCTGCGGGATAGCGCTGCGCTCGATCAGGTGCTGCAGCGCGCCTTCTCACGCATCAGCAGAGGCTTCCTGACCTACGGCGGCGGCGCAGCGGG
Source organism: Chloroflexota bacterium (assembly GCA_017743585.1). Lineage (GTDB taxonomy): Bacteria > Chloroflexota > Anaerolineae > Aggregatilineales > UBA2796 > CP2-2F. Next base: position 4,783 of record JAGHYP010000082.1, on the reverse strand, counting down.
CATCGCGCTTTTGCTGATGGCGATCGGCGCGCTGATGCCACAGCCGCGCAAGCGCAAGCCAAGAGATGGCGATGTCAATCTCTCGGATTACGGCATATTGCGCTAGGGATAACTATCACGCTGTAGTTCTGTGCAAATGTGCGAGCGTTGCAACTTCGTGCAAAGGAGTCTGAGGGATGGGCGTGGTGCGTAGGCGCAAGGGCGAGGCGCCGTTTTGGGAATGGGAAGGCGTGGCAATCGAGCGCTACGGCGCCGAAGGCGCTTCTGCCACGAAGCAAGTCTTGATCGGCGAGGCGGATGGCGCGCCGCACTTTGCGCTGCGCTACTTCACGATTCCTGTCGGGCAGGCGTCGAACTTAGACCATCACGCGCACGATCACGGCGTGCTGATTATGCATGGGCGCGCGCGAGTCTTGCTGGGCGAGCGCTACGAGGAGGTCAGCGCTGGCGATGTGATTTATGTAGCAGGCTGGGAACGCCACCAGTTCGTGAACATCGGCGATGAGCCATTGACTTTCTTGTGCATCGTGCCGTCGAGGCGGGCACAGCTCGATGCGTGCGCTGTGCCCGAGCGCAAAGCCGAGCCTGAAGCAAAGGAGTGATGCGAGCGGCTTTCCTTCACGGCGTGCGCGATATCCGCGTGCGCGAGGTGGCGGATGCCGAGCCGGGGGCGGGCGAGGTGCTGATCGCAGTCAGCGCGGTCGGCATTTGCGGGAGCGACCTGCACACATATTTGCTCGGCAACATCGGCGGCGTGCGCAGCGACGAGCCAATTGTGCTAGGGCATGAGGCGAGCGGCGTGATTCTTGCACTGGGCGCGGATGCGCCCGCGCACTTGCGCGTTGGGCAGCGCGTCGCCATTGATCCTGCCATACCGTGCCTGCAATGCGAGTTCTGCTGGCGCGGGCAGCATCACTTGTGCTTGAACCTGAAGTTCATAGGCTACTTCCCGCAGCATGGCGCGCTGCGAGAGCGCATGGTGCATCCTGCGCGCGCGGTGGTGCCAGTGCCGGACTCAATCAGCGATGTCGGCGCTGCCTTGTTGGAACCGCTCGGCGTGGCGCTGCACGCGGCGCGGCTAGGCGCTGTGCAGCACGGCGAAGACGTTTTGGTGATCGGCTGCGGGGCGATCGGCTTGCTGTGCGTGCGTTTAGCGCGCTTGGCGGGCGCGCGGCGCATCTTCGCCGCAGATCGCCACGTATGGCGCTTGGATATGGCGGCGAACTTCGGCGCCGACTACTGCCTGAACATCGAGCAGGTCGATCTTATCCAAGAAGTGCTTCGCACGACCAATAAGCGCGGCGTGGACGTCGCCTTTGAGGCGGCATGGGTGACGGAAACTGCTAATCAGTGCGCTCTGGCGGCGCGCAACGGCGGCAGAGTGATCATCGTCGGCATCCCTGCGGAAGATTCGTTCACCTTGACCGCCTCTGTAGTGCGCCGCAAGGAGCTGACGATCATTTACTCGCGGCGGATGAATCACACTTACGAAGCGGCGATTGCGCTGGCGGAGCGCGGTATGGTTGACCTAGACGCGCTCGGCAAGTTCCAAATGCCTCTGACGCGCGCCGCTGAGGCGTTCGCGGCTGCCGCTGAGTATCACGACGGCGTGGTGCGCGCGATGGTCATGCCACAAATGAAGGGATGAGGGATGCTCTCTGAGGCGCGGCGCGAGCAGATTCTGACGATTGCGCAATCGCCAGTGCGCATTCCATCGCTGGCGGGTGAGGAAGGCGCTGTGATCGAGCAAACGGCGCACTGGATGCGCGAGCTGGGCTGCGATGACGTTCAGATGGACGCCTGCGGCAATTTGATCGGGACGCTGCGCGGCGGCCAGGGCGCGACGGTCATCTACGATTCGCACGTGGATACGGTCGCGGCAAGCGATCTGAGCGCACGGCGCCGCGATCCGTTCGGCGGCGTGGTCGCCGATGGCAAGCTGCGCGGTCGCGAGGCATGCGATGTGAAAGGCTCGCTGTCTGCGGCGCTCGCCGCCGCCGACCCAACCTTCTGCGCCGAGGCGAGCATTGATATCGGCGCGTTCACCTGCTACGCGGGCATGCCCTTGCGCGGCAAAAAATTTCAGGCCGCTCGGCAGAACGACTCGGCGCATCCTATGGAACAGGCGGCTGAGATCGGCCGCTACAATTTCTGCGCGAACGGCAGCCACGCCGCCAGCGTCGGCTTGCTCGCGATCGGCTATGGCGCAGGCTCAGAGAGAGCAGCGCGCATCACAGACGAGTATCTAGCGCTCGATCAGCCCTTCGGCGCCGCAGAAGGCTACTGCGCGCTTGGCGCGTCGTTTGCCACATGATCCCGCGCGCGCTCGCCATCGCTGCCTCAGATTCAAGCGGGGCAGCAGGGCTTCAGGCAGATCTGAAAACCTTCGCTGCGCGCCGAGTCTACGGCATGGCGGCGCTCACCGCGCTGACGGCGCAGGACTCGATGCACGTCGCAGCCATTCAACGCGTGCCGCCTGACTTCGTGGCACAGCAGATCAGAGTCGTGCTGAACGATCTCGGCGCGGATGCCGTCAAGTGTGGTCTGCTGCTCAGCGCTGAGATCATAGCAGCCGTGGCAGCGGCTCTGCCCTCTGACGTGCCAAACTTGGTCGTCGATCCCGTCTTGGTAGATGGCAAAGGGCGCTTGATCGTCGCGCCTGAGGCGTTAGACGCCTACAAACAGCTGCTCTTCCCACGCGCGCGCCTGATCACGCCAAATTTGGATGAGGCGCGCCTGCTGACTGACCTGCCGTTGCGCTCAGCCGATGAATTGCCCCAAGCGGCGCGCGCGTTGGCTGCCTTCGGCGCGCGCGCTGTGCTGATCAAAGGCGGACACTTCGCTCAAGATACAATTTGCGACGTGCTGTGGGAAGCGGGTCAAGCGCACTGCTTCGAGAGTCCGCGCTTGCCAGTCCATAATCCGCGCGGCGCTGGCTGCACATTCGCGGCATGCATCACAGCGGAGTTGGCGAAAGGTCAGGCGCTGTGTGCAGCTGTGCAGACGGCGCGCGCATATGTCCAAGCGGCGCTGGCTGCCGCCGCCGATTGGCGGCTTGGCAAGGGCGAGCGCGCGATCCTCGACCACGGCGCGCCGCTGCCCTGATCATTTGCCCTGATCAATTCGGCCCCGCACGCGACCCTCAACGAAACTTTCCGCGGGTCTCAACGCGAATCAGGCATCTTTGGCGTGGCGCGCGCAGCACAATCACTGGCGATCCGCGCTTGAAGGGCGACTTCGATCCGCTTGAGCGCGTTGAGCCGAGCGCCTGACGCGCACGAGGCTCGCTATCAAGGCACGGCGCAGGCGGCGGCTTGGCAAATACGCCATCAGCCTGAGGAGCGCGCTGCGCCAATCGTAGTAGCTCGTGATGCCTGCCTGCGCAGCGCGCGCTGAGATCTCACGGCGCACCCGCTCGAACTCGCGGCGTTGCGCAGCATCGCCTTCGGCGATCAACTTCGCTAAATTGCGGTAGAAAGCGCGCTTGAGCGCGAATGAAATGCAAGCGTATGCCGCCTTGCGATGCGCCTCGACCTTGAAATGTTCGCTCGTCTCCAGCGCCCGCAGGTACTCCTCAGAGGCGGTGTACCAATCGCTCAGCGGCATCGCAAAAGACATGCTTTGCGCGTGAACGCGATAGCTGAAAGCGTAGCGCGGGCTGCAGGCGAGGTAGCTCAAGCTGCTCAGGCGATACCACAGGAGTAAATCGGCGTAAAGCAAGTTGCGCAGCGGAGGAATGCCGCCGAGCCGCACGTAGTCTGCGCTGCGCATGACGTAACCTGTGGCATAGCTCTCGAAGCGGCGCATGTGTAGCCCTAGCAGATACGCGTCGGCGTCCAAGCGCGCCGGCAAGGCTCTGCAAGGGCGGATCAGCGCGCCCTCGCTATCGATCAGGTAAAAATGCGTCACCCATAGCGAGGCGCTCGGCTCAGCTGCGATTAGCGCCGCGATCTCTGATAGAAAGTCCGCGCCAAGCAGGTCATCATGCCCGAGAATGGTCAAATAGTCGCTCAGATCGAGCTGTAAAATGCGCGCCCAGTTGCCGATGATATCCAAAGGCGGCTGATCGGCAGGCGTGCTGTGCAACGCGATGCGCGGATCGCTCAAATAGCGCTGCACGAGCGCGACCGTGCCATCGGTTGAGCCGCTCTCAAGGATGTGCAGCCGCCAGTGCGGGTAGCGCTGCGCCAGCACACTCTCGATAGTTGCGCTGAGGTAGCGCTCGCCATTCCGCGTCGGAATCACGATGGTGAACTCAGGCGCGTTCATGCAGGCTTCCTGAAGATGAGCGTGTAGGTGCTGCCGCGCGCGCCCGTGCGCTCAAGAGGCGCGGCTGCCACGATCAGCGCGCTTAGGGCGAGGCGAAATAGGCGCGCTCTCAAGCGCGAGCTGCGCGAACGCGGCTGCTCAGCGCTGCGCGGCAAGCCAAGCATCGCTCGGACGCGCTGCAGGCCGATCAGGTTGATCAGGCTGCTGCGCCATGCCGCGTAGTTGTGCCAGCGCGCTTCAGCGTTGTTGGTGCTGCGCAGGATCGGCGTCAAGCCGCTCTGGCGCGCAACGCGCTCGACGAGCGCAATGGGCAACAGATAAATATGGCGCGGCGCGTCAAGGTAGCCCCAGCGCGCCTTGAACAGCTCGAAGGTCAGCGCTTGCGGGTTGGGCGCGGCGACGATCAGGATGCCATCGGGCGTCAGATGTCTCGCCGCCTCAGCCAGCACGTCCCATGCGGCAGGTAGATGCTCGATCGCGTGCCACATGCCGATCACATCGTACTGCCCTAGCG
>JAGHYP010000081.1 GCA_017743585.1 Chloroflexota bacterium | reverse complement strand
GGCGTACATCAAAAACGTGACGCGCCCTTGCGCATCCGCCGCCTGCAACGGGCTGCGATTGTAGGTGATTGTCTCCAGCAGCAGGCGATGCCCGCTCGGAATCTCGCGCGAGAGCCGTGCCAGCATGGCTTGGCGCGCTGCTTGCTCGTCAACGATCAGCGCCTGCACGCGCGCGCGGATCGTCAAGCTCAGCACGTCGGCCTGCTCGCCGACGAACGCGCTGTACGTGACTTCCTCAGCGCCCTCGTTCAGGATGCGAATGCCGTTCGGCACGACGATCTGCGTGCCGCTCAGCCGCGCGCTCACTTCGGTCAGCGCGTTTTGCAGCAGCTGCGCGCGACCGATGATCAGCAGGCGGTCGTAGTCGGCGCGCGTGACCACCGCTTGCTCGCGGACAGTGCCGCCGCGCGTCGGCGCTAGGTTGCGGACTGAGATCGCTCTGTCCAAGCCGCCTTCGATGTTGACAATCGCGCCTGCTTGCACGTTGCCCGCCACGCCCAGCGATTCATCCAGCGCTTCAATCGGCACAGTCGCCGTCTTGCCGACGCCTGCCGCGAGCGTCGCCGCTTGCAAGGTACGAAAGCGCGCGGGGCGCGCGCCAACTGTGCTAAGAATCGTGCCGGCAGGCACCTCCACAGCCGATTCGACCAAGTTATAGAAGGTCACCTCGCCCGTAGCGCGTCCGCTCGGCACGTCTATCAGCCCTGAAGGCGGGATGCTGACCTGCGCTTCCACGTCCAGTATCTCAGCGATAGCAGGCACCCGCCCTTGCTCGACGTCAATCTGCGTGACATTTGGGTCGGCGATAATCGGCAACGACGCGCTGATCTGTGATTGCAACGGCGTGATGGTCACCTCAGCAGCGGGCAAGAGCAGATACGCGGCGAGCAAGACGACGGCGAGCAGCAAGGCTGCCGCGCCGTTACGCGCCAAGCGTTGCGCACGGCGCTGGCGCGGCGTCAGGGCGCGCAGACGGCTGGCGCGCAGGCGCAGCTCGCGCAATTCCAGCGCCTCAGGCGGCTGCTCAGGACGGGCGCGCCGATCCCAGAAGACTTGGTTGCGCGGCTTGCGCCATCTCTTGCGCTGACTCTCTTGCAAGGACTTGAAGACCGAGATGTTCAGCTCGCGCGCGTTCGCGATCACGCACGGATCGTCGCTGATTAGCGCCAAGCGCGCGCCGCGCCGCGCCGCTTCGCGTTGCAAGAGCAGCAAGTCCAGCTTGCGCTGCAGAATGCCGCCTTGCTTCGGCAGGATGAGCAATACGCGCTCGGCCTTGACGAACGTCAGCCTATCGCGCGCCGAGATGACATCGTCATACGGCTCAAGCTGGACAATCTGCAGCCGCATAACGCGCTCCTGGTGGACTATTGCGCTGCGCAGCGCTCAACAAATGCGCTCAGAGTCGCCATATCGTTGATTGGAATGCCTTCCGCGTCGCGGTCAATGCGCCTGAGCAAGCCCGTCAGCACGTCTTTCGCGCCAAGCTCAAGGAAAGTCTGCGCGCCAAGCGCTCGCAAGGCCCGCACAGACTCCGTCCAGCGTACGCTGCCCGTCAGTTGTGCGCTCAGCTCTGCCACAATTTGCTCGGGCGTGTTGAGCGGTGCCGCAGTCGTGTTGCCGATCACGGGGAAGCGCGGCGCGCGGAAGGTGATGCGTGAGAGCGCGTCGCGGAATGCCTCAGCGGCGCTCGCCATGAGCGGCGAGTGCGCTGCCACGCTGACCGCCAACCTCACAGCGCGCTTGATGCCCTCTGCCTTTGCCAAGGCGATCGCCGCTTCGACGGCATTCTCAGCGCCGCTGATCACAACCTGACCGGGGCAGTTGTCGTTCGCCAAGACCACAGGCGCGCCGATTTCTGCGCTCGCGCGCTCGCAAATGGCGCGCACCTGCCCTGCATCCGCGCCGAGCAAGGCTGCCATTGCACCGCGCTGCGCTGCGCCTGCCCGCGCCATGAGCTGACCGCGCAAACGCACAAGGCGCAGACCGTCTTCAAGGCTGAGCGCGCCCGCTGCTGTGAGCGCCGTGAACTCGCCAAGGCTGTGTCCTGCGGCCGCCAGCGGCGCCAGCGGCTGGCCATTGTTGAGCGCCGCCTCAAGCGCGCGCAGCGCGGCCAAACCTGCGATGTAGAGCGCAGGTTGCGTGTTTTCCGTCTGATCGAGCGCCGTTGCGTCTTCAAAAATGCGCGAGAACGGCTCACCATAGATGCGATCCGCGCACTCGAACAGCGCAGCGACCGCCTCATACTCGCGCTTGAAATCAAGCGCCATGCCTGCTGTCTGCGAGCCTTGTCCTGGAAACAGCAGCGCCGTGCGCGACCAATCTATCATGCTGATTCCTTTCGTAATGCGCCTGTCTTCCGGTAGACGGCGAGCGTGCGGTCTACCATCTTTGAGACACTGAATTCAGCGCGCAGACGCGCCTCGCCACGCGCGCCGAGCTGTGCTGCCAAGTCGCGCGCTGAGAGCAGGCGCGCCATGCGCTCGGCAAGGCAGGCGACGTCGCGCGGCGCGCATAGAAAACCGGTCTCGCCATCTCGCACGATCTCCGGCAGCGCCGAGACAGCTGAGGCGATGATCGGCAAACGCGCCCTCATCGCTTCCAGCAGCACTAAGCCGAAGCCTTCCCATAGCGACGGCATGACAAAAATATCGAAGGCGACCATGCGCGCCGCTGCATCAGCGCGCCAGCCCGCAAAATGCACGCGCGCCGCCACTCCGAGCGCTTCTGCCTCTGCGCGCAGCTGCTCGCGCAGCGCGCCATCGCCGATGATCACATAATGCGCTTCAGGGAAGCGCGGCGCGATCTGCGCGAAGGCGCGCAGCGCGAAGGTCAAGCCTTTTTGCTCGATCAAGCGGCAGACCGAGCCGAGGACAGGCGCATTGAGCGGTATGCCCAGCTCAGCGCGGAATGCGGCGCGCATAGTCAGGTCGGGCTGAGCAGGCGCGAGGCCGTAATGCACTGTGTGGACTTTCTGCGGCGGCGCCAGCTCGACCTCGATCACGAATCGGCGAACGGCTTCGCTGATCGCGATGCCTGCTGTCAGCCTGCGCCATAGGTAGGCTTGCACCAGCCGAATCGGCAGTCGCCTGCGGAATGGATCGTCGTTATGCCCTGAGGTGTAGATATAGCGCACGCCCGCGCGCCGTGCCGCCGGAATGCCGTGCCAATCGGCGTGGATCAAGTGTGTATGAACAGCGTCGGGCTGCAGCGCCCGCAAGCGCGCCGCCAATTGACCGATCAGGCGCAGGTCAATGTCGCCGTGAATGTTGAACAGCTCAGTTGGCACGCCTGCTGCGCTCATGCGCGCCGCGTATTCGTACATCGGCTTCTCAGGCTCACACAGCACCAGCAAGCGCACCTCCTGCCCCCTCTCGGTGAGATGCGGCAAGAGCGTCAGCAGGTGATTCTCTGTGCCGGCGACGCCTGTCATCTTGGCGAGATGGACGATGCGCACCTGCGACCTACACCTAACCTACACCTCAAGAATAGCGGGACGCGCTATCGCCTGACCGTCTATCGAGACCGATAGGGTTGGGAAGCCTTCCATCGCCGTCAAGATTTCGACGCCGTTCTCAGTGAGCAAGATACTATCTTCGCTTTTGACGCCGCGAATGGACGGATTCCAAGCGAACATCTGATTGACGGCGATTGGCGTATGTGCGTCAGGGCGCGCGATGACCTCGCGCACGGCGTAGCCGGCGCTGCCGCCTTGATGATGCTCGTCAATCGCCTCAGGATAGCCTTCATCGGCGTAGGCGTCGCGCGCGATGGCGAAGAGGTCGCTCAGCGTGCGCCCCGCTCGCGTGCCAAGTATCAGGCGCGCATCCACACGCGCGCAGGCTTCCGCCTTGCGCTGCAGGTCGCTGGGCAGCCTGCCGAAATGCACAAGGCGCGTCAACGAGATGACCAAGCCGTCTTTGCGGAAGCACAGCACCAGCATGGCGTAGCGCTCAATCGGCTTATCGGTCGGCAGCGGATGACGGTAATTGGCGATCCGCTCGTCGCTGGCAACCAGCACGACCACTGGCACGCCGCCGCGCTCGTACGTCTCAGCGGCAAGGCGCGCCGCGGCCTCATGCTCGCTCTGACCGATCTGCACAGTGCGAATCGCCTCGTGCATCGCTTCGGCAGCAAGGCGGCTATTGACGCGCAAGCGCGCGATCTCGCTGGGCAGCAGTGTGCTGCGCAGCTGTTGCAGCTCAGCGGCGAGGTTCACGCCACTGCCTTCGCCATCTTGTCCAAGTCGCAAGCCGCCTGCCACGCGCTGCACCAGATCGCCGCGCGCATGCCATGTCTCAGCGACCAACGCAAAGCCGAGCGCTTCCACCTGCGCTTCTTGCGCTAGGCGTGGCGCTTCGATTGAGTCGGTGAGCAGATAGGCGCGCCCAGGCGTGATCAGCGCGCGCACAGGGCTGGTCTCACTGGCGATATTGACATAAGTTGCCACTCCAGCCGTCAGCCACGCCAGATTCGCCGTCTGGCGTATCTCAAGCGCCTCGACACCGTGCGCATCCATACGCCGGCGCAGTTGTGCCAGTTTTGCCGAGACTTCAGCGGCGCGCTCGTCCAATGTTTGCATGATGTTTTACCTTTTGTAAGCAGCAATTTTTGCAAACTTGCCGCGATTGATTCTACAATGTAGGCGCTGAATGTCAAAAGACTGCGCTGCGGTAGAGACAAGGCAGCTTGGAGGGTGTGGGGATGAGAGGGAATGTGATCACAGTGGATTTGCGGCGCGCGCCGTTGCACGAGCTGGACTATGTGGTGTTGAATGTAGACGTGCCGGAGTATGGCCTGCGTGCAGGCGATGTGGGCATCTTGATCGCTGAGCCGAGGGGCGATCAGCCTTATGAAGTTGAATTCACAGCGCTCAACGGCGAGGTGATTGCCGTGCTGGCGCTCTTGCGCTCTGAGATTCGAGCGGCGCGCCGCGGCGAAATAGCGCACGTCCGCCAGCGCGTCTGTCATCAGTAGCTGAGCGCGTCTCTCTAGACAAGGCGCTGCCTTTTTGCTACAATGCTGCCGCCAAAACCGCTGTTCAGTCGCTCATATTCAATGGCTCAGCTGAGGGGTAAAACGCATTGGCTAATCATAAATCCGCTTTGAAGCGGATTCGCGTTAACAAGCGCCGCCGTCTTGAGAATCGGCTGCATATCAGCCGCGTGCGCACTGAGCTGCGCCAAGCGCGCGATATCATCGCCAGCGGCGACTACGAAGCAGCGTGTCAAGCGGTTCGAGCTGCCATTCGTGCGCTCGATAAAGCCGTGCGCAGTGGCGCGTTGCACCGCAACAATGCGGCACGTCGCAAGAGCCGCTTGATGGCGCGCCTGAATGCGCTCGCCGCTACGCGAAAAGCTTGATCGCCGCCTCTTGCGCCCGCGCGCTCTGGGGTCACGCTTGAGCAAGGTGGCTCAGCTGGCGGCGACGCCTGCCTTCAGCGCCTTGCGTGCCGCTTTGCAAGCGCAGCGCGCGCGGATCATCGCTGAGGCGGTCGCCATTCAGCAGATCGCAGCGCCAACCTTTGAAGAAGCGCAGCGCGCTGCCTATGTGCAGGCGCGCCTTTCGGCGTTGCCCGCTCTCGATCCGAACAGCCTTGCCGTTGACGATCTGCACAATGTTTACGCCTGCCTGCGCGGCAGCGACTCGGCGCGTCCCGCTGTGTTGGTCAGCGCGCACACCGACACTGTGTTCAGCCGTCAGACGTCGCTATGCGTCAGGCAGGGCGACGACGTGATCTGCGGCGCAGGCATTGGCGATAACAGCTTGGGCGTGGCGGCGCTCATAGCAACTGCCGAGCTGCTTGCCCGAAGTCAGGTCCGCTTGCCTGCCGATATTTGGTTCGTGGCGAACAGCCGCGAGGAAGGCTTGGGCAACCTTGAAGGCATTCGCGCCGTCTATGCGCGCCTGAGCGAGCGGCTGGGATGCGCTATCGTGATCGAAGGCATGGCGCTGGGTCATGTCTACATTGGCGGAATCGCTGTCAAGCGCCTGCGCATTGCTTGTCACACCGAAGGCGGGCACAGTTGGCTGCACTTCGGCCGTCCTAGCGCCATTCATCATCTGATGCGCCTTGGCGCGCAGATCGCTGCGCTGCATCCGCCTGAGACGCCGCGCACCACGTACAATATCGGCGTGATCGAAGGCGGGCGCTCAGTGAACACTATCGCTTCCGAAGCTGCGCTTTTGCTCGATCTGCGCTCTGAGACTCGCGAAGGTTTGGCAGCCCTTGAGCGCAGCATCCTCAACCTTATCGAGCTGAATCGCACCAACGGCGTGCGCTTTGAAGTGACCACTGTTGGCGAACGCCCTGCGGGCAGCCTTCCGCGCGATCATCCGCTGGCGCAGCTAGCCCAAGAGACGCTTGCTTATCTCGGCATTCCGCCAATCCTTGAACATGGCAGCACGGATGCCAACGCCCTCTTGGCGCACGGTTTGCCAGCGGTCACCATTGGCATCACGCGCGGCGGCAACGCGCATCGTGAGGATGAATTCATCGAGGTTGCGCCTATCGTGGACGGCATCTGGCAGCTCATTTTGCTGATCGGCGCGGCAGCGCACCTGCCTGAGGATAGCTTTAGTTCATTTGTTCGACAAAATTTTTAGCACTCTCTAACGGAGACTGCTAAAATTCCCCTTGACACGCTTTCCTGACCTGCATATATTTATGCGCGGTTTTTAGCACTCCACCCATGAGAGTGCTAAAGAGCATCTTCACATGCACACGAGCTCTGGAGGAGAGATTTATGGCGCTCAAATTGCGTCCGCTCGCGGATCGTGTTGTAGTCGAGCCGATAGAGAGCGAGGAGATGACCGCTGGAGGCATTCTGCTGCCTGAGACAGCGAAGGAGAAGCCACAGCAGGGCAGGATTCTGGCGGTCGGTCAGGGTCGTCGCGACGAAGATGGCAAGCTGATCCCGATGGACGTCAAGGTTGATGACAAGGTGCTGTACGCCAAGTACGCCGGCACTGAGGTCAAAATTGACGGCAAGAAGCTGCTGATCCTCAAGGAGAGCGACATTCTCGCTGTTATCGTCGACTGATCAACTTCGAGAGCAGGTCAGAAAGGAACTAAGCTATGCCCAAGCAACTTGTATTCGGTGAAGAAGCACGCCGTAGCCTAAAGCGCGGCATTGATAAGCTGGCAGAGGCAGTTGCCACCACGCTTGGTCCGAAGGGCCGCAACGTGGCGCTCGACAAAAAGTTCGGCGCGCCAACCGTGACGCACGACGGCGTGACCGTCGCCAAGGAGATCGAGCTGGAAGACCCGTTTGAGAACATGGGCGCTCAGCTTCTGAAGGAAGCTGCCACCAAGACCAACGACATCGCAGGCGATGGCACCACCACTGCAACCGTGCTAGCGCAGACCATCGTGAACGAAGGCCTGAAGAACGTGGCGGCAGGCGCTAACCCAATGTTGCTCAAGCGCGGCATTGAGGCGGCCACTGAGCGCATTTCACAGGCGATCCGCGACATGGCGGTTGAGATTGATACGAAGGAGGAGATCGCCTCGGTCGCCGCGATTTCAGCGCAGGATCAGTCCATCGGCGAGCTGATCGCGGACGTCATGGATCGCGTTGGCAAGGATGGCGTGATCACGGTCGAGGAGAGCAAGGGTCTGGAGTTCGAGACCGAGTACGTGGAAGGCATGCAGTTCGACCGTGGCTACATCAGCCCGTACTTCATCACCAGCCCTGAGACGATGGAGGCCATCCTCGAGGAGCCGTACATCCTGATCTACGACAAGAAGATCAGCGCGGCGCAAGACATCGTGCCGATCCTTGAGAAGCTGGTGCAGGTCGGTCGCCGCTCGCTCTTGATCATCGCTGAGGATGTGGACGGCGAAGCACTGGCGACTCTGGTGCTGAACAAGCTGCGTGGCACGTTGAACTTGCTGGCTGTCAAGGCGCCTGGTTTCGGCGACCGCCGCAAGGCAATGCTGCAGGATATCGCTATCCTGACGGGCGGCACGGTCATCAGCGAAGAGACAGGTCGTAAGCTGGAGAACGTCACAATCAACGACCTGGGTCGCGCGCGCAAGGTCGTCTCCAACAAGGATGAGACTACCATCATTGACGGTGCGGGTGACGAAGCCGCGATCAAGGGTCGCATTGCCGAGATCAAGGTCGAGATTGAGCGCACTACCAGCGATTACGACCGCGAGAAGCTGCAGGAGCGTCTTGCCAAGCTGGCGGGCGGTGTGGCGGTCATTCGCGTGGGCGCCGCGACCGAGACCGAGCTGAAGGAGAAGAAGCATCGCGTGGAAGACGCGCTGAGCGCAACGCGCGCTGCGGTTGAGGAAGGCATCGTGCCGGGCGGCGGCGTGGCTCTCCTCAACGCGATCAGCTGCCTTGACGGTCTGAAGATGGAGCTGGACGACGAGAACACAGGCGTGCAGATCATGCGCCGCGCGCTGGAAGCGCCGATGCGCCGCATCGCTGCCAACGCCGGTCTGGATGGTGCTGTGATCGTGCAAACCGTGCGCGCTAAGCAGGCTGAGAAGAACGATCCGCGCATCGGCTTCGACGTGCTGAGAGGCGAGTACGTCAACATGATCGAGGCAGGCATCATCGATCCCGCCAAGGTCACGCGCGGTGCGCTTGAGAACGCAGCCAGCATCGCCGGCATGATCCTGACCACTGAAGCGCTCATCGCGGACGTCAAAGAAGACGAGAAGCCGACGCCGGGCGGCGGCGGTAACATGGACTTCTAAGCCGCCTAGTCCACTCTGGCAGCAATCCCTCTCCGCGCGGAGAGGGATTTTTTGTGCTCAGGGCAGCGCCGCCAATTCCTCAGGCGTCAGCAGCCACAGTACTTCAGGGAAATCGGCGATTTCGAATGAGTCGTCCGCTTTGAAGCGCACGCCTTCGGCTACCAGCAGGGCGCGCTGCAGTTGCGGCGGATGCTCAGGGCAGCGCGTGCTGATGCAACCTTTGGCGTTCACGACGCGATGCCACGGCACGTCAGCAGGCGCGCCGTGCAACGCCCAGCCAACTACGCGAGCGCCGCGCGGCACGCCCAGAAGCGCCGCCACACGACCATAGGTCAGCACTTTGCCGCGCGGAATGCGCCGCACCAAGGCGTAAACGCGTTCGTTGAAGTTCATCGCTCACCGCAGCACAACGTGATGGCGACGGCAGCGCGCCTCATAGCGCTCCTGCGCGCCGATCAAGATGATCGGATCGTCGTAGCGCGCAGGCATGCCGTTCACAAGGCGCTGCGAGCGCGTCGCAGGCTCGCCGCACACCATGCAGATAGCGTGCAACTTGGTCACTTCCTCAGCTATGCACATCAGGTCGGGCATGGCGCCGAACGGCTCAGCCCGAAAGTCTAGGTCGAGGCCGGCGATGATCACACGCACGCCGCGATTGGCAAGCTGCTCGCTCAGTGCCACAATGCCGCGATCGAAGAACTGCGCTTCATCCACGGCCACTACTGTGGTCTCGGGGGCGAGCCGCGCCGCGATCTCAGCGCTATCTGCGCACGGCAACGCTTCGAAATCCTGCCCGTTGTGCGATGTGATGCGCGTCAAGCCGTAGCGCGTATCAATGATCGGCTTGAAGACCTGAACTTGTTGACGGGCGATTTGAGCGCGGCGCACGCGGCGAATGAGCTCCTCCGTCTTGCCGCTGAACATGCAGCCGCAGATCACTTCAATCCGCCCGCGATGATGGCTCATCAAAAGATCCTTTCAGGGCGCAAAAATGGGCAGGGAAACGCGCCTGCCCTGTCGTGAGTGAGGTCGCCTGTGAACGATCAATCCTGCGCAGCGGGCAGCTCATAGCCTTTTTGGCGTAGCTTCTTCTTGATATCGGTCAGCAGCTTGCGCCCGACGCCGCGAATGGCTAACACACCTTCATCGCCTGCCTCTTGCAGCCGTCTGATGAAATCGCCTGCTGTGACCAAGCCGTTGGCTGCTAGCAGCTCAGCATGTTCCTTGCTCAAGCCCAGCCCTGAGAGCAAAAACTCAGGTGAGCCGACCGTCTTAGCGGCAACCTCTTGGGCGCGCGCAGCGCGTGTCTCAAGGCGCTTCATGAAACGATCCACGCGACCTTCTGTGTCCACAATGCGCTGCTCGCCTGTGTAGAACGGATGACACTTGGAGCAGACGTCCACTTGCAAGCTCGGGCGCGTCGAGCCGACCACCCAAACCCTGTCTCTTATACACATCT
>JAGHYP010000080.1 GCA_017743585.1 Chloroflexota bacterium | reverse complement strand
GGCCCGCGGGCGTTGGTGGTGGCGGCGGAAAATGCGCGCACCAAAGCCCGCCTGCTGGTGGTGGGCGACTCGGACTGGGTGACCAACGACCTGATTGTCGCCTTTGACGGGCAGATTCTGTGGACGAACATGATCGATTGGCTCGTTGCATTTTTGGAGCGCGTGACTGTCGAGCCTGTCTTCGGGCAATTGCCGCTGAGCGTGCCGAGCCGCGATCTAGAATTGACGGCGTTCATCACAGTTGGCGTCTTGCCGACGGCGATCTTGGCGATCGGGCTGTGGGTATGGTGGCGGCGCACGAGGCGCTGAGCGGTCATGACGGCACAACGGCGCACCGTGATCGTCCTCTTTGCTGTTTTCGTTGCCTTGCTCGGCGCATCGGCGCTGTTGTTTCCGGGCCGCCCGCCGCCGAGCGCTCAGGCGAGCGCCACGCCGATACCGTACGTCTTCCCGCGCGTGCTGCCCGCGCAGATCACGCGCATAGACTTGGAAGATCGGCGCGACGCAACAAAACCCGCCTCAATTACGCTGATCAAGACAGCGGGCGATTGGCAGGCGCTGCGAGAGGGCACTGAGCCTGCGCTGCCCGACCTGACCAAAGTGGCGCGCTTGCTGAACGGTTTGGCAAGCCTGCGCTATAGCCGTATCATAAGCAGCGCATCGCTAGAGGCGTTTGGTTTGGAGAACGGCGGACGGCACATCATTCGGTTTGTGGCCGATCGAACGTACACATTGCACATCGGCGACACCTCGCCCGATCGGACGCTCGCTTACGTCCAACGAGGCGGCACAAAGGCGATCCTGCTCGTCTCGGCGGAACAAGCTGCAGCGCTGGTAAGCGCATTGGAGGGACTGGTGAGGCCCTAGCCCGTCAAAATTGAGTCGTAGGCAGCGCTCTACCTTGCGCTTTCTCTCTCTTGGAGCAATAATACGCTGTTGTCTTGTTCCTCAAAATCCATGCCGGCACGATCCGCAATTGAGCAGGCAAGTCTCCGACGATATTCGAACATGGAGAGCATCTTGAGCGCAATTTCCCTTGCGCGCCTTTCACTCTCTCTAGGGGAGAGCGCAGTCCACAAAAGGAAATTCTGACGCTTATGTCAAGAGAAACAGCTGTATGGCTGGCGATCGTGATCGCGATTGCCGCACTTTGCACCTACATGATCCTGCCCAATCCGGGCTTATTCGGACGCCCGATTGAAGTGCGTCTTGGCTTGGATATTCAAGGCGGGGTACGCGTGCTGATGCGCGCCGATCAGCCCGACGTCCGGCCCGAGCAGATGAATGAAGTGCGCCGCATCATCGATCGGCGCGTGAACGCCATCGGCGTGGCTGAGCCAATCGTGCAGACTGCTGGCAGCAACCGCATCATCGTCGAGCTGCCCGGCATCCAGAACCCTGACGCCGCGATTGACTTGATCCGCCAGACCGCGCTCCTGGAATTTGTGGATTTCAGCGCAGTTGGCGACTGCACTGCGCCAATGCCCGCGCCCGGCACATACATCCTGACAAACCGCCAATTGGCGCTGCGCGAGCAAGCATCTCGAGCGACGCCAGCGCCCTCTGAGGCTGGCGCCACTGCCGAGCCGACTGCAGAAGCAACTGTTGAGGGCTTATTGAACGCAGAGGCGACCGCTGGAGCAACCGCCGAGGCAACGCCAACGGCTGAGGCAACCGTTGAGGCAGCGGCTACAGCCGCTCCAACCGCTGAAGCGACCGCTGAGGCGACGCCGATCGCTGAGGCGCCGCCAGCTGAGCCTACCCCTGAAGTGAGTCCGCCTGGCAGCAAGGCAAATCCGTTGTTGAATCCATGCACGAACCTGCCTTTCAACACGGTCATGACGGGCGCGGGCTTGCGCGATGCGCAAGCGCGGCTGGGCGGGCAAGGCGGCACGCAGTATGTGGTCAGCTTTGAGCTGAACACGAGCAGCCCTGAGGCGCAAGCCTTCACTGCGCACACAGGCGCGAACATCGGGCAGCCGCTAGCGATCGTGCTGGACGGCGAGGTGCTGAGCGCCCCGATCATTCGGGCGCGCCTTGAGGATGGCGGCGAGATCACGGGCAACTTCACGCGCGAAGAAGCAGTCAAACTAGCGGTCCAGCTGCGCTCAGGCGCGCTGCCCGTCTCGCTGAGCATCGAGTCGCGCGAGCAAGTCGGCGCGACGCTCGGCGCGGAGTCGGTCGCGCGGGCTGTGCGCGCAGGCGTGCTAGGCATCCTGACTATCTTCATCTTCCTGATCGTGTATTACCGCGTCGGCGGCGTGGCGGCGGCGCTCGCCCTGATCCTGTTTGGGATGATCAACTTCGCGCTCTACAAGTACATCCCCGTCACGCTGACGCTTTCGGCGATCACGGGCTTCCTGATCTCGATCGGCTCAGCTATTGACGGCAATATCCTGATTTTCGAGCGCGTGAAGGAAGAGCTGCGCAACGGACGCAAGCTGAGCAAGGCGATAGAACTTGGCTTCTCGCGCGCATGGGCGACTATTCGCGACTCGAACATCTCCACCATCATGATCGCGCTCATCCTGTACTTCTTCGGCGGTCAATTCGGCGCGAGCGCTGTGCGCGGCTTCGCCATCACGCTGATCATCGGCCTGATCGTCAACCTCTTCACGGCAGTGGTCGTGACTCGCGTCTTCTTGAACGTCATCCTCGCCATTGGCGGCGAGCGCTTGGCGCGCATCAAACTATTCGGATAGTGACTCCAGAAAGCGGTAGGCGACTATGGTCAACTTTGTGAAGTATCGCCGCTACTACTATTTGTTCTCGACGCTGGTCATCTTAGGCGGCATTGTGGCGATGATCATCTCCACGCAAACTTACCGTGAGCGCTCAATCGTGCGCCTGAGCATTGACTTCGTGGGCGGCGCGCTCTTCCAGCTGGAGTTCGAGCCTGTGCAAGGGCAGACGCCCGGCAGATTGACAGGCACGGCAATCGAGCAGGCGTTCACGGCGGCAGGCTTGACCGACGTGACGACGCAGCGCGTCGGCATTGGTGAGACGTATCGCTGGCAGGTGCGCGCCAACTTTGGCGATAATAGCGCAGAGCAGATCGAGGCGATCGCCAAAAATCTGACCGAGCTGGGCAATCAGCTCAATCTGACCTTCAACGCGCAGCACTTCCGCGAGAACTTCAGCGAAGTCTCGCCTGTGGTGGGCAGCGAGGTGACCAATGCAGCGCTCGTTGCCACGTTGGTCGCGAGCGCGCTCGCGCTGTTCTGGATCGCGCTCGCCTTCCGCAAGCTGAAGCACTCTTTCCGCTACGGCGTGACGGCGCTCGTGGCAATGGTGCATGACGTGCTGGTGATGCTCGGCGTGATGTCCATCATGGGCTTGATCGCCGGCTGGCAAGCCGACGCGCTATTCCTGACGGCTGTGCTGACAGTGGTCGGTTACTCCGTGCAGGATACTATTGTGGTCTTCGACCGCATCCGCGAGAACGACGTGCGCCATCGCGGCGAGCCGTATGAGCTGATCGTCAATCGCAGCCTGCTGGAGATAATTCAACGGTCGCTGATGACGCAGATCGCAGTCGGCTTTGTCCTGGTGGCGCTATTTCTGCTGGCGAGCGGCTCGATTCAGCAGTTCGTAGGCATTCTGTTCATCGGCCTGATCAGCGGCTCGTATAGCTCGATCTTCATCGCCGTGCCGTTGCTGATCTCTTGGGAGAATGGCGAGATTCCGTTTGTGAATCGCGCTGCTAGGCGGCGAGCCGCCGCAGCTTGACTTGCGCTGCTCGCGCGCTGCCTACTGAAGATCATGGTGTAGCAGTGGCAGTTGGCGCTGCAGTCGCCTCAGCGGTCGGCTGCGGCGTGGCAGCGGCGCGCTCGATCGCCTCGATACGCTCCAGCAGCACTTCGCGCAGGGCGATGAACGTACTCGCCTCGGCGCCGATCACACCTTGTTGATTCAAAATCGTCAGCGCGTCGTCGCCGAGCAAATACCAAGCATAGGCGCGCACCTCAGGGCGGCTCAAGCTGTTCAGATTCAACGTTGCGAAGAGCGGGCGCGCCAGCGGGTAGCTACCGTTCCGAATGTTGGCAAGCGTTGGCGACACGCAGCCGTTGCCCGCATCAATTTGCACTGCCTGCACGCGCGCGCCGCTGCGCATGAACTCGCTGTAGCGCATGAAAGTGACGCCGCCGAGCGCGTTCTGAACAGCTGAGGCGCGGAAGAGCGGATCGTCATTCTGCGCGTTCTCAGGAATGTCAGCGCGGAATTGCGGCGCGATTTGACCGCGCGCCGCGCGTGTGAGCAGCGCGTCGGCCTGCACGTTGCCGCTGCGCGGCGCGATCACGATCAGCTCTTGCTCAGGAAAGCCCTGCGCCACCTCTGCCCAAGTTTTGGCGTTGTAGCGCGCGCTGAACAGCCGCTCAACATTTGCCAACGAGAGGCAGCGCGCAAAAGTGTTCTCCAAATTGAGCACGATCAGATCAGCGTCGTAGCCGAGCGGCATTTGCAAAGTCGGGACGTTATTGCGCTGACAGATGTCGGCTTCGCTCTCGTCTGGCGGCCGTGTGGTGAAGATCAGGTCAACGCGGTTCTCGCAGAGTTTGCGATAGGCAGAGGCGTCGCCAAATGGTCGGTTCGAGAGCGTGATGCTGACAAAGCGCGGCGAGAACGGCGCGTTCAGCTCTTTCACCAGCGCGTTCAGTAGCGGCGAGCCATCTATCGAGACGACGCCCGCCGTGTTGGCAGGCACGTTCACAGCCTGCGCGCGGCTGTAGGTGCGCCCTGTGCGGCGCGTCTCGATGTAACTGATGCCGCGCGAATACAGCACCTCGCTCGGCGGCACGTACTTGAGCTCGATCAGGGCGCGCCGCCCATCGCTGCTGAGCAGATAGCGCAGGAAATCCACCAACGGCTGCTTATCCAAGCGCGCCGCGTTCACATACAGCAGGAGCGACTCGGAGAGCGGATAGCGACCCTCATCCAGATTGGCGGCGTTTGGCTCAATACAAGCTGTGCCTGTGCGAATCTGCAGGGGGCGGATCGCTTTGGCGGGCGTGCGCTCCACGATCAAGTCTTGCAGCGGCATGATGCCGAGCGCGTTGCGTTCCACGTTGATTTTATCGCTCATCGCGGCAGCTGTCTCGACCACTTGCAGATCGGCGCGCAGGCCATCACCTGCCAGCAACCGATCCAGCAAAAAGCGCGGCGGGCGCTGCTCGTTATCGGGCAGGATGTACAGCGCCTCAATTGGCACATCGCCAAATGATGCGTCCACCGCCGACCAATTCTTCACGTCAACGGCGCCGGGCGAGAGCAGGGTGCCGAGCTGATCGAGGCTCAAGCATTGCGCCGGCGACGCATTGTTGACGACCAGTGCTACAGCATCGTAGCCGAGCAACAGCTCGACAAAACTCACGCCTTTGGCAGTGCAATCGGCGATTTGCGAGTCAGTGATGGCGCCGTACGCCATCGCCACATCCGCTGCGCCGTTGCAGAGCTGCTCAATGCCAGTTGAAGTGCCTGAGATAGTCAGCGTGATTTGCGTTTGCGGCGCGCGCGCTGCATAGTCGGCTTTGGCGGCTTCTATGACCGCAGCGACCAGCGCTGAGCCTTCGAAGGTCAGCTGATTCGGGTCAGCAATGCCTTGCGCGTAGGCTGGGGGGAAGTTCCTGGCGGCTACCAGCGCTGCGCAGGCGATCAAGACGGCCCACGCGCGCCGAAGATGGGTTAGCACGTCTTCTCAGCTCCTTCAGATAGTCTTGTGTCGCAAGGCGCTATTCTACCAAGTCCGTCAAGGTTGCCACAGTGCGCGCAGTTGCCGCGGCGATACCAAGCTCACGCTGGGCATGCGCGGAGCAAGCCAAAACGAGCGCGCCCTTGCGCCGTGGCGCGAGTGGATCGAGCTCGCCGCTCAGCGCTGATGAGTCTGCCTAACGCTTGCTGATGGCAACTCTTGCCGCCGCCACTGATGAAGTCTAGCCATTGATCGCAAGCCCTAACATGACGCTCGAAGCGATCTCGCCATAGCGCTCAAGCTTTGCTGCACTATACTTTCCAATAGCCAACTTGATTGATTATTAGAAGGAGCATGCGCTATGACCGACATCGTACCGATGACGCTAGGTGACTTCATCCGTTTGTTGCGAACCAAGCGTTACGTGCAGCGCGTAGGGCACAAAAAACTTACGCAAGCAGAGCTGGGCGATAAACTTGGCTACAATCGCGGCATCATCAATCGCTGGGAAAATAACCGCCTCAGACCTAAGCCTGACGACATAGTGAGAATCGGCGAAGCGACCTGCGCCAGCGCTGAAGATATTCACTACATGCTCGGCTTGGCAGGCTATTTGCCCACGACACGTTTCCCAAGACGCGAATTTACGTTGAATATCCTCTCGCGCGTCGCTGAGTGCCTCGCGCAATCGCCTTATCCCGCTTATGTGTTGGATTATCGCGGACGCTTCTGGATCGTCAACCAGGCTATGGCGGAGCTGATTGGCATCCCGCTTGACGCGCTGAAGACTCTGATGCTACGTCATCCTGTTGGAGACGACCCGCCCGAGCCGATACACATCCTCGACGTCCTTTTCGATAGTCGGCTGCCTTTTCAAGCGCTCTTAGGCGACCGCGATCGGTTGATCCGGAGTCAGATTGCGCGCTTCAAGGCGCTCTGTCTCTACCGCCGCCATGAGCCATTCTATCAGCAATGTTTGGAACGCCTCAAAAGACGTTTGCTGCCCGATGATTTCGAGCAGCTCCTCCGATTTTGGCGCGAAGCCGATCCATTTCAGATACCGAGCTCCGAAAGTTGCTTGAACAGCGGGGTCGTCATTGTGCGCAATGGCGAGCAGCGCCTCTTTAGCCTGCACGATGAGCCGATCTTCGAATTGGCTGGACTCTTCTTCCAGGTGCGCTACGTGCCACATGATGGACTACTCTTGCCCAGACCTGCTGAGCGCACTGCAGTGCTGTGCTTGTGGCACATCGTGGATGACTTCGCACAAGCCTTCGCCGATGAATTCTCAAGATAGCGCGCCGTATGCCGCCTAGCGCTGAGCGCGCTTGCCTAAGGCTTGTTTGATAAAACCTGCAGCCTTCGCTAAAGTAGCGCCTGTGACATCCTGTGAGCAATTCGACTTCCTGCCGAGGCCTGCGCTGCCGAGCGAGCGCATGCGGCAGCAAGCTGAGGCGCGCCAGGCGCGCTTGACCAAGCCGAGCGGCGCGCTCGGGCGCCTTGAGCAGCTGGCTTGTCAGTTGGCTGCCTTCACTGAGCGCTTGGATTGGCTGCCGTCCCGCCGCGCTGTGATCGTCTGCGCCGCTGATCACGGCGTGGCAAGGCAAGGCGTCAGCGCCTATCCGCAAGCCGTCACTGCGCAGATGGTGCTGAATTTCCTGCGCGGTGGCGCGGCAGTCAACGTCTTGGCGCGCCAGATGAACGCGCGAGTGCTGGTGGTGGATGCAGGCGTGGCGGCGGAGCTGCCCGAGCATCCGATGCTGCTGAGCGGCAAGATCGCGCATGGCACAGCTGACCTGAGCGCGGGCGCCGCGATGAGCGAAGCACAGGCCGCTGAGTCGCTTCGCTTGGGCATGCGCGCTTTCGAGCGGATACACGCTGAGGGCGTGGACATTGTGGCGGTTGGCGAGATGGGGATCGCCAACACGACCGCAGCCAGCGCGATCATCGCGGCGCTGACGGGCGCCTCGCCTGCTGAGGTCACAGGGCGCGGCACAGGCATTGACGACGCGCGCTTGCAGCGCAAAATTGAGGTGATCGAGCGCGCCTTGCGGGTCAATCAGCCGCGCGGATGCGATACTTTGGCAAAGGTCGGCGGCTTTGAGATCGGCGCTATGGCGGGCGTGATGCTGGCAGCGGCGGCAGCGCGCGTGCCGATCTTGCTAGACGGCCTGATCAGCACGGCAGCGGCGCTGATCGCAGCTGAATTCGCGCCCGAAGTGCGCCATGCCTTGATCGCGGCACATCGCAGCGCTGAGCGCGGCCATCAAATCGCGCTTGACCATCTCAATCTATCGCCGCTTTTAGACCTGGACATGCGCTTAGGCGAAGGCACAGGCGCGCTGCTCGCCTTGCCGCTCGTCGAAGCTGCCATGCGGACGCTGCAGGAGATGGCGACGTTTGACGAAGCGGGCGTGAGCGAAAAAGAGCCGTCATGTTGAGCGATCTCAGGCGCGCTGTGCGCCTTTTGAGCGTGTTGCCCGTCGGCATCGGCGCAGATGAGGCGGCGCGTCCGCCCGGCTACGCCTTCGCCTACTTTCCGCTAATCGGAGTCTTGTTTGGCGTCATCGGCGCGCTGCTGATGAGCCTGCCGCGCTTCAGCGCCGATGTGCGCGCCTTTCTGGTGCTGCTGGCGTGGTGCATCTTGAGCGGCGGCTTGCATCTGGATGGCTTCGCCGACTCGTGCGACGGATTGCTGGCGACGACCACGCCCGAGCGCCGCTTGGAAATCATGAAGGATCCGCGCACGGGCGCTTGGGGGGTGATCGGGGTGGCTCTACTGTTGCTGGGCAAATGGCTGCTTTTGCGGGCGCTGCCGCCGCTGTGGCTGATCTTGCCGCCTGTTTTCGGCCGCCTTGCGATGGTCTGGTTGGCGGCGCGCTACCCATCGGCGCGTGCGAGCGGGCTTGGCGCGGCGTTCCGCGCTGGACTCGGCGCGGCGCAAGTGATCGTCGCGACCCTGATCAGCGCGCTGTGCCTCGCTCTCATCGCCCTTGCCGAACCGCGCGTCGTGATCAGCGCGCTGAGCGTGCCGCTGATCGTCTTCAGCTTCGGAAACTTCGCCGCGGCGCGCCTTGGCGGCGGCTTGACCGGCGACACCTACGGCGCGGGTTGCGAATTGACGGAATGGGTATGTCTGCTGATACTGAGCGCCCTGTGAGCCGCTTCGGAACGCCATTCCGAATCGGCAGCACGTCTTACGTATATCCTGATGACATCTTGCCGAACGTCCAGCGCCTCGCGGCAGAGGGCGACGTTGACGATATCGAGCTGATCCTGTTCGAAGTGGACGATGGCGCGACCAACTTGCCCGACCTGCGCACGATTGACGCGCTGCGCGAGCTGGCGGCGCAGCACAACCTAACCTACAGCGTGCATCTGCCGCTCGACCTGACCTTGGCCGCCGATGGCAGCGCGCAGCATCAATCGCTCGTCAAGGCAGAGCGCGTCATCCGTCTGACGCAGCCGCTTGCGCCATCTGCTTACGTCTTTCACCTTGATGGACAAGGCGTGGGAGCGCCCGCTTGGATTGACCGCGCCTTGCGCGCTCTGGAAATTGTGATCGGCTGGGCCGGCGACCCGAGCTTGTTAGCAGTCGAAAACCTCGAGACGTGGTCGCCGCATTATCTCGATCCGATCCTCGCGCGCCTGCCGATCAGCCGCACAATGGATATCGGCCACTTGTGGAAGACGGGCGTCGATCCGCTCAGCGTGCTGGAGCTCTGGCTGCCGCGCACGCGAGTCATCCATTTGCACGGGGTTGGCGAGCGCGACCACAAGAGCCTTGCGCTGATGCCGCCTGAGCAGCTCGATCCTGTGATCGCGGCGCTCATGGCGCAGCCGTACCGCGGCGTGCTGACTTTGGAAGTCTTCGAGACGGCGGATTTCTTCAGCAGCCGCGCCGCTTTGCTCGAATCAGTGGCGAGAGTCCGCGCATGGGCAGCCTGATCTTGCTCCTAGGCGGCGCGCGCAGCGGCAAAAGCACGACCGCGCTGCGCATGGCTGCCGAGCGCGGCGGCGATTCGGTCTTATTCGTGGCGACTGCCACTGCCAGCGATGACGAGATGGCGGCGCGCATCGCGCAGCACCGCGCCGAGCGACCTGCCGCATGGCAGACTTTGGAGACGCCGCGCCAGATCGGCGCCGCCGTGGCGCAGATCGCGCCGCTGCCCAGCGTGATCGTCGTGGATTGCATCACGCTGCTGGCGGCGAACGCGCTGCTCGCCCTGCCTGAGGACTGCACGCAAGCGCAGGCGAATGACGCCGTCCTCGCTGAGATCGACTCGCTCTTGGCGGCGCAGCGCGCTCATGCCGCCACTTGGATCGTCGTCAGCAATGAAGTTGGCATGGGCATTGTGCCGCCGTATCGCCTTGGCAGGCTTTATCGCGACGCGCTTGGGGGCGCCAACCAGCGCCTTGCCGCCGCCGCCGATGAAGTCTATCTGCTGATCGCAGGGCTGACATGGCGCTTGAAATGATCGCCCTCAGCTCAGCTGCCGCGCCGCCGCCGACGCACTTCCTCCAGTTTACGCTGCAGCGGCTCGCGCAATTCTGGCGGCGCGGCAGCTGAGCTGAGGG
>JAGHYP010000079.1 GCA_017743585.1 Chloroflexota bacterium | reverse complement strand
CGACGCGCCGACTCAGGAAGCTGTCGTCGTGCAACCGAGCGCCACGCCGACTTCGACGCCGTCGCATACGCCGACTTTCACGCTGACGCCGTCGGTCACGCCGACGCTGACCCTCACGCCCAGCGCGACGCTCACATCGACTCCAACTGAGACACCAGCTGCCTTGGCTGTCATCACTTCATTGCCGACACATGTGCCGACCGAGACGCCGACGCCCAGTCCGACCGCTATCCCGCCCACACACACGCCGACGCCGATTTTGCCAACGGCGACGCCGCTTGTCTTTCCGACTGCAATCGTGCAGCCGACTTTGCCGCCCGCCTTGCCAACCGACACGCCGGCTGTGACGCCTATCCCGCCGACCAGCACGCCGACTTTGACGCCAGTTTCACCGACCAAGACGCCAACTCTGACGCCTGTTCCGCCAACTTTTACGCCGACCTCGACGCCCGCCTTGCCAACCGACACACCCGTCGCGCCCGACCCCAGCGAGACGGAGACGCCAACGCCGACGCCGACCTTGCCGCCGTGCGATCCAAACGCGCCGACGCCAACATTGCACTTCGATCCTGAAGGCACGCCGCTGCCAACCTTCACTCCGACGCCGTGCGCCACCTACACATCATCGCCGACGCCAACGTTGGAAACTTCGCCGACTCCTTCAGGCAGCCCGGAGAAGCCCGTCGAAGCGCCGAGTAATTCATGATCATCAGCCTGAGACATCCGTCATGCGCGTGGTTCGCTGCAGCCATCTTGCTCCTGAGCGGCTGCGGCGTGCCTGTGACGCCCGAAGTGATTCAAGATACTCGCAGCGAGCAGACACAGACCGCGCTCGCGCGTCCCTCTGCCACGCCGACCGGCCCAACGCGCACGCCAACCGCGACTAGCACGCCATATGTGCGCCCAACTGAGCCTGCTGCGCTTGATTTGGATCAGCCAATTGCGCGCATTGGCGACCAAACCATCACGCTCAGTCAGTTCCGCGCGCGCGTGCGCTACGAGCGCTTCGCCGCGCTGGACGAGGCGCGCCGCATCGTCGAGACCGTTGGCTTGCAGGCAATCAACTTCACGGCGCAAGGCGAGAACCGCGCTGCAGATCGCCTCGCCGCTATCTTCAGCACGCTCGCCAACTCTGATAGCTTCGGCTATCAGGTCTACGATATCATGCTGCGCGAAGCGGTCGTTCGCGCTGAGTTCAAGGCGCGCAACTTGAGCGTGCCACAAGATGAACTCGACGGCTATTGGATTCGGCGCTTCAACCTTCAGATAGCGCCTGATCCGCGCGCGGCGATGGCGAAAGAATTGCCGCGCTATCTTGAGCAGGCTGTGCGCTACTCTGGCATGAGCGAGCAGGACGTCTTGGCGACGGCTGAGTCGTTTGTGATGGCGACTCGCCTGCAACCGATCATCGGGCGCGAGCGCGCGGCACAGCCTGCCGTGCTGAGCTTCCGCGTCAAACGCCTGATCGCCGCGACTGAGGCTGAAGCGCAACAAGCGAAAGCGGCGCTTGAAGCAGGCGAGCCGTTTCGCAGCGTAGCGTGTCGCTTTTCAATCGATCCTGCCGTGCGCGGGCAAGGCGGCGCGCTCGGCTTTCGCTCGCGCGCGACGCTGCCGCGCGGCCTGCCTGAGCCTGCCGCGATCCTAGAGGCTGAGTCGGGCAGCATCACGGCGCCGCAGCAAAGTCCGCTCGGCTGGCACATTTTCAAGGTCGGCGCGAAGCGACGCGACGCCGATGGCGAGCAACTAGCTGAGCTAGCGATGATCGTGGTGGCGAGTCGGGCGCAGGCTGAGGAAATCGCAGCGCGCGCGCGCCAAGGTGAAGATTTCGCGGCGCTCGCATGCCAATTCTCGCTTGACTCGGCGAGCGCGGGCAATGGTGGCGATTACGGCTGGCTCAGCGCCGAGGCTCTGCCGCGCGAATGGGCGCGCACTTTGGCAGCGAGCACGGAAAATGGCTTGTACGGCGTCCTGCGCACATCGGCAGGCTATGAGCTGCTGCTGGTCGAAGAGCGCCGCTTCAACGTGCCGAGTCCGCAAGAGCTTGATCAAGCAGTCGAGGCGGCGTTCAGCGCTTGGCAAGCGGAGCGGCTCGCCGTTGACCTAACCGAGCTCAGCGATGCATGGCGCACAGCCATACCGAGTGATCCATTGCCGCGGCAGATCGCGCCATTTTTGAGCGAAGAGGCGTTCGGCTTGCCGACGCCTGTGCCAACACCATAGAAGCCGATCTCAGCCTGCGGCAGGCGTGTTGGTCAGACCGCCGTAGGTCATGGCGCGCGCGTCAAGTGCTTTCTCAGCCGCCTCGCGCGTCATGTAGCCAAGCTCAACGACCGCGTCAACGATGCTCTTGTTCTCAGCCATCGCCTTTTTGACGACCTCAGCGCCTTTTTCGTAGCCGATGATCGGATTGAGCGCCGTGGCGAGAATCGCGTTCTTGGCAAGCCAGCCGGCCGCTTTCTCGCGGTTCGCCGTGATGCCGCGCACAGCTTTCTCAGTGAAGGCGCGCACGGCGCCGATCATCACGTGCATCTCTTCGAACAGGCAATGCGCGATGATCGGCATCATCACGTTCAGCTGCAGTTGACCTGCCTGCGCAGCATAAGTGATGGTGGTATCGTGGCCGAGCACGTAGAACATCGCCATGTTCAGCATCTCCGCCAGCACAGGATTCACCTTGCCAGGCATGATCGAAGAGCCGGGCTGCACTGGCGGCAGGCGAATCTCGTCTAGGCCTGTGGCAGGCCCTGAGCTGAGCAAGCGAATGTCATTGGCGATGCGGATCAAGTCCTGCGCGGCAGTGCGAATGGCGCCGCTGAAGAAGACGGCGTCCTGCATGCTTGTCATGCTCTCGAACAGGTCATCGCTCGTGCGCAGCTCTATGCCCAAGAATTCGCTCAGACGCTTGACCATGCGCGCGTGATACTCGGGATGGGCGTTCAGGCCGGTGCCTGTCGCTGTGCCGCCGATGCCAAGCCGCTTCAAGCCTTCGGCGGCCACCAAAATCTTCTCTATGTTGCGCTCGATGGTCTTGGCGTAGCCGCCGAATTCCTGTCCCATGCGGATTGGCACGGCGTCTTGCAAGTGCGTGCGCCCGCTCTTGACGATGTCGTCAAACTCAATCGCTTTTTGGCGTAGCGCATCCTGCAATTCGCGCAGCGTTTGAACCAACTCGTTCAGGCGCCACAGCGCGCCGAGGCGGATGGCGGTCGGTATGGTGTCGTTGGTGCTTTGCGCCATGTTGACGTGGTCGTTAGGGTGGATCGGCTTATCTTTAGCGGGCGCGCTGAGCGGATAGCCGAGAATCTCGTTGGCACGCGCGGCGATCACTTCGTTCGTGTTCATGTTGTGGCTGGTGCCAGCGCCCGCTTGGAACGGGTCGACCACGAATTGGTCGTGCAGCTTGCCCTCCATGATCTCGGCGGCCGCTTGATCGATAGCCTCGGCAAGGCGCCGATCGAGCAAGCCGAGCTCGCTATTCACGTTCGCCGCAGCGCGCTTGATCGCCGCCATAGACCAGATGAAAGCGGGATATGGCTTCAAGCCGCTGACAGGGAAGTTCTGCACGGCGCGCTGGGTCTGCGCACCATAATAGGCGTTGGCAGGCACTTGCAGCTCGCCTAACGAATCTCTCTCGATACGAAAAGCCATGCGAGATGCTCCCGATCCTTGAGCAAGCCCTAAAAGACGAGTGTGGCACAATTCTGGCGTGAACAGAGCAGGTATCACACCTGCCCTGCCCAGTCCAAATCGCCTATGGAGTGCTGGAAGCGCTCACTTGGCAGCTACGTAGCGCGTCGCTACAGCGTTCCAGTCCACAACGTTCCACCAAGCGTCTACGTAGTCGGCGCGGCGGTTCTGGTACTTCAGATAGTAAGCGTGTTCCCAAACGTCCAGCCCTAAGATCGGCACGACGTTCGGATTGTCCATCATGGGATTGTCTTGATTGGGCGTGGAGACGATCTTGAGCGCGCCGCCGTCCACGATCAGCCATGCCCAGCCCGAGCCGAAGCGCCCGAGTGCTGCTTTCTTAAACTCTGCCTTGAAGTTCTCAAAGCTGCCGAAGGTCGCCTCGATAGCGGCTGCCAGCTCGCCGCTCGGCGCGCCGCCGCCATTCGCGGACATCAAGCTCCAGAACATCGTGTGGTTGACGTGACCGCCGCCGTTGTTGCGCACAGCCTGCCGCACCTCTTCAGGCACAGACGCCAAATTCTTGATGAGCTGCTCAGCTGTCATCTCAAAAAATTGCGGATGCTGCTCCAAGGCGGCGTTCAGGTTGCTCACGTAAGCGGCGTGGTGCTTGCCGTGATGAATCTGCATGGTTTGCGTGTCAATGTGCGGCTCCAACGCCTCAGGCGGATAAGGCAAAGGCGGTAGTTCAAATTTCGGCATAGGCGTCACTCCTGTTATCGAGAAATGCATAAAGGATCGCAAGCGTGTTGCGAGTCTTCGAGCAAGAGTGGTAGGATCACGCCTGCACACTGCACAAGACTCTAAACCAAGACTCTAATCGAATTGCGGCGATTTTGCCAATCGAGCTGACGGGGCATATTTCAGCGTGAAAAGCGTGACATGGCGGCCGTTCGCGGCGCTTGTCATCGGTCTGTTGGCGGTTTCATCCTCCTCGATCCTGATCCGCTACGCGCAAGGCGAGAACGCACCTTCGCTGCTGATTGCAGCATGGCGTGTGACCGTCGCCGCGCTGATCCTGACGCCGTTTGTCTGGTCGCGGCACGGCGCTGAGCTGCGCGCGCTCAGGGCGCCACAGCTTGGCTTGGCGATCCTCTCGGGCGCCTTTCTCGCCGCGCACTTCGGCGCGTGGATCACGTCGCTAGAATACACATCCGTGCTGATCAGCGCCACGCTCGTCACCACGAATCCGCTGATCGTGGCCTTCCTGACGCCGCTCTTGCTGCGCGAGAAGCTAAGCCGTCAGACGCTCGGCGCGATCTTCCTCGCCATCATCGGCGGCGTTATCATCAGCGTCGTCGGGGATGCTGGCAACGCGCCGCGTCAGGGGGCGCCGCTGCTCGGCGCAGCGCTCTCGTTTCTTGGCGCAGTAGCAGTGGCAGTCTATTACATCATCGGACGCAAACTGCGCGCTGAGCTGAAGGCGTTGCCCTACATCTGGCTTGTCTATGGCAGCGCCGCGCTGACCTTGATCGCCGTCGCGCTGCTCTCAGGGCAAGGCAACGCCATGCTGACCCTCTCGGCGGAAGCATTTCTTTGGATGACGCTTGTGGCGATCTTCCCGCAGTTGATCGGACACTCGTCCTTCAACTACGCGCTCGGCTACCTCTCAGCGGCGTTTGTGAGCTTGGTGGTGCTAGGCGAGCCGATTCTCAGCACGGTCTTCGCCGTCTTTTTGCTCAACGAGTTGCCGCAACCTCTGCAGTTGGTCGGCAGTGCCGTGATTTTGGCGGCGCTCTTCCTAGCCAGCCGCGCTGAAGTGCGCGCCATGCGCCCTGAGCAAGCGAACCCCCAGCAAGTTTTGGCGGCGGATTGAACCATGTCTTTCATCATTCGCCCTGCGCAGCTCAGCGATGCGCGCGGCATCGGCATCGTTCACTTGGATACGTGGCGTAGCACGTACACGCCGCTTGTGCCGCTAGGCTATCTGGATCAGTTCAGTTATGATGAGCGGGAGCAGGTCTGGCGCGCGCGCCTGAGCAACACACAGGCGCAGCAGCACGTCTTTGTGGCAGAGCAAGCGGGACAGATCGTCGGTTTTGCGAGCGGCGGCAGCTCGCGCACAGATGACCTGCCATACACGGCTGAGGTCTACGCGCTGTATGTGCTGGAAGCGTTTCAGAGGCGTGGCATCGGCGTGCGTCTGGTGACGGCGCTGGCAGAGCGCTTCGCGGCGGAAGGGCACACGCACATGCTGATCTGGGTGCTGAGCGAGAATCGCATCGGACGCGCTTTTTACGAGGCGATTGGCGGCAAGTGGCTGCGCGAGAAGCTGGTCAACTTCGGCGCTAATCTGCTCGAATCGGCATATGGCTATGTCATCGCGGATTTTCTAGCGCGCTACGGCGCAAAGTTAGCGGAGTGAGGGGAGAATGTCTCGCCACCTTGTGGATGGTCAGGACGATCAATCGGGGCAACTTAGGCAGGCGCCTGAGCTGCTGAGCGCGCGCGGCGTCTCGTTAGCGGGCGTGCTGGAGCGCGTGACCGATCAGTTCGCGGCTGAGACAGAAACGCGCCCTGATATTCTTTCCATTGCCGATTCAGCTGAGCGCCGCCGCATTTTGGTCGAGATCGTGGAGTACGTGCTGACAGTGGAAGGCATTCGCCTTTCGCGCGAGGATCGGCTGCGCGTGATTGAAGCCGCCTATAACGACCTGTTCCTGCTCGGCGCGCTGCATCCGCTCTTGCGCGATCCTGAGGTGAACGAGATCGAGATCGCGGCGGCCGATCGCATCTACGTACGGCGCGGCGCGCAAAGAACACTGACCGACTTGCGCTTCCGCGATGAATCGCAGTTGGAGCGCGTGCTGCGTCGCGCCCTGATCGCCACGGGCGAGCAGCTCCACAGCGGCGAGCCGCTGATCGAGGTCGGCGCGCGTCTGTTGGAGCGCCCCGCGCGCTTGACCATCACCATGCCGCCGATCAGCATGACGCTGCAGGCGAGCATCCGCCTGCACGCGGCGCAACCGCGCACGCTGCGCGATTTGGTCGGCTTGCAAGTGCTGAGCACCGATCAAGCGGCGCAGCTGGAGCGCGCCATCGCCGAGCGGCGCGGCTTGATGCTAGCGGGCGAGGCGGGAAGCGGCAAGACGACGCTTTTACAAGCGCTCTTGCCACTGATCGCGGCACAAGACGGTAAGCACGCGGCTGCACAACGCGCCGCTGAGCTGATCTTGCCTGAGAACGTGAGCAACGCTGAAGGCGCTACTTTCGCAGCGCGCCTGAGCGCGGCTCATGAGCTGGTCGCTGAGCGCGGCGGCTGGCTGATCGCCGATGAGATACGCTTTGACGAATCTGAGGCAATGTGGGCTGCGCTGACGAGCGAGCTGAATGCGCGCGCGCCGCGCTTGCTGTGGGCATTTCGGGCTGCCACTGAGCCAGCGCGCCTGCGGACGGCCTTCAGCATGGCAGTGCGGCGCGCCGTGCCGAGCATTGATCAAGCGGTCATTCACAGCGGCTTGCTGGATCGCTTGCCTGTGGTCGTGCTGATGGCGCGCCGCGACGGCAGGCCGCAGGTATTGCGCATCGCCGCTTGGCGCGCCGATGGCGAGTCGCTGACGCTCGCCGACTGGTCGCCTTAGCGCAGCAGCAGACGGCGTATCTTCAGCGCCAGATGCACAGCGAGGCGCGTCTCAGGATTCTCCAGATCGAAGCCGCCCAACTGTCCGATGCGCTCCATGCGATACAACAGCGTGTTGCGATGCACGTGCAGCCGATTCGCCGTCTGGCTCAGGTTGCCATGCTCTTCGAAGAACGTCTCGAGCGTCAGGATGAAGTCTTCATTGCTCTGCGATTCATCCGCTAGCTCGCCGAGCGTCTCGCGATAGAAGCTGCGCAGCTCAGGCGTCTCCAGCAAGAGCGAGAGCAGCCGATAGACGCCGAGATCGGCGAAGTACAGCGGCTGATTAACGCGCCATTGTTGCGCGATGCGCTGCGCTGCAACTGCCTCTTGATAGCTGACGCGCCACTGCGCCAAATTCTCAGCCGGCCTGCCGACGCCAACGGCGAGATGCGCATTCGGGAACTGAGCGCGCATTCGCCCCAAGACGGCCTCTGCCAATTGGCGCACGGCGCGCGGCATCACCTTGCGCGATGCAGGGCTCTGAGGCGGTTGATCGACCTGACAGAAGACGACTACGCCGCTTTCCAGTAGCTGCACGAGCGCTTGAACGCCGAGCAGCGCGACTTGCTCATTGAAGGTCGTCTCAAGGCGACGGTCGCTCGGCGCGTTCGGACTGGCCCAGCACGCGGCGATCGCGGCGTAAGCTTTGCCGTTCAGCTGATAGCCGAGTCGCGTCAATTGGCGCAGCGCTTGGTCGAGCGGCACGCTGCCGGTCAGTAGGCGCTCTAGCACGCTGCCTTGCACGCGCTTCTGCGCCTCGCGGATCGCTTTCTCTTTCGCCATCTCAAGCGCGCAGACGGCGGCGCCGTGCCGCACAAACTGCTGATCGAGCGCTTCGAAGCGCTCATCGCCATCCGCCAAGAGCGAGAAGAAGCCGCGCCCCAGTCGATTCGCCACAATCGGCACGGTCAGGCGCTGGGCGCCGCACTCAGGCATGGTCAGCAAGATCGGCTCAGCGGCGTGTTGCGTCGCCTCCTGCCGATCCAAAAAGTGCGCAGGCAGGGCCGACTCAGCGCGCAAGGCTGACTCCAGCGCGGCGAAGCGCGGCGACTCGACAAGGCGGCCGCTTGCCGCCAAGATATCGAGTCGCTTATCTTGCACGACTATAGTCCTATCGGTCAAGTCGGCAAACGCTGCGATCACGGCGCGCAAGCCGCGATTTTCAGTGCTGAGCTGGAGCAGCTGCTCGTGGATGACGGCGCCGCGCTCCTCAGGGCTGGGCGGCGTGCCGAGCAGCACGCGCACACAGTCGCGCTCTAACTGGCGCATCGCAGAGCCGCTCGGCAAGCTCAAGAGCGGAATGCCGTGTTCTTCGGCGGCGTTGCGCGCCGCGCTATCGATCGCGCCGATCACGCCGATCGCCGCCACGTCCATCTGCGCCAGCTCATGGATGATCGCCGTCAAAGTCAGCTTGTCGTTGAGCAGGTGCAGCGCGTCCATTGAGAGCAACGCCAGCTCGCGTCCTTCCAGCGAAGAGAAGGCAGGCGGTCGCGTGTGCAGCACAGCGACCCAAGCCACTGGTCGCGCCAAACCTGCCCGCCCCGCCACGACCCGCGTGCCAACAGGCAAAGCGTGGCGCAACAAATCTCGCACGGCGACTATCGGGCGTGTGTTGGTCATGGCAGGTTGCCTAGTAGTTCAGCAAGTAGCGCTCTAGTTCCCAAGGCGAGACGCTCAGCACATACTCGTTCCATTCCAAGCGTTTCGCTTCTAAAAAGCGCTCGAAGACTGTCAAGCCGAGCGCAGCGCTTGCCAGCTCAGAGCGCTCGAAAGCCTCGAGCGCTTCGTGCAGCGACGTGGGCAAGGTCTCGATCTGTCGGCGGCGGACGTTGAAGGCATAAAGCTCTTCTTCAGCCGCAGGCGGAAGCGCCATGTTGCGCTGAATGCCGTCCAGGCCGCTGTGCAGCATCACGGCGAAGGCGAGGTATGGATTGCAGCTTGGGTCAATGCAGCGCAGCTCGATGCGCGCGCGGTCGCGTTCGCTCGGCTGGTTGCGCGGCACTCGCAAGAGCGCAGCGCGATTCAGTTGCGCCCATGTCACGTACACAGGCGCTTCTAAGCCTGCCACCAGACGCTTGTAGCTGTTCACCAGCGGCGCCAGCACGGCGCATATCCCCCGCGCATGCGCCAACTGCCCCGCCATGAAGGCGCGCCCTAGCGCAGAAAGTCCATAGGCATCCTCAGGATCGGCGAACAGATTGACGCCGTTCAGATCGGTCAGCATCTGATGCGTGTGCATGCCGCTGCCGGCGACGCCTGCCAAAGGTTTCGGCATGAAAGTCGCCAATAGGCCGTGGTCGCGCGCCACGGAGCGCACCACCAAACGCGCTGTCATGATCGCATCCGCCATTGGCAGTGCCTCAAGCGGCGCGAAGTCGATCTCATGCTGCCCGTCGCCGACTTCAGAGTGCGCTGATTCGATCGCGATGCCCATTGCTTCAAGTGCATCCGTGATGGCGCGCCGCACGCGCTGCGTGTGACTATCGCTCACATCGAAGTAGCCTGCGTGATCGCCTGCCTGCGGTACGCTCACGCCATTTTGCGGCGGGCGGAACAGGTAGAATTCCAGCTCAGGCGCGAGGACGTAGCGGTAGCCTTGCGCGGCTGCAAGCGCAACGGCGCGGCGCAGCACGCCGCGCGGATCGCCGCTGTATGGCTCGCCGGTTGGCGTGTACACATCGCAGATCAGGCGCGCCACGCGCTCTGTTCGGCTCGCCCACGCTTGCACGGCGTACGTGGCGGGATCGGGGCGCAAGAACATATCGGACTCGGCGACGCGCGCGAAGCCTTCCAGCGCCGAGCCGTCGAACCAAATGCCGTGACTGAAGGCTGTGGCAAGCTGGCGCGCCGGAATCTGCACCATCTTGACCATGCCTGTGATATCGGTGAATTGTAGGTCAAAGTAGGCGATCTGATCGCGCTCAGCGCGCGCGATCACAGCCTCAGCTTCCTCAGGGAGACTAAT
>JAGHYP010000078.1 GCA_017743585.1 Chloroflexota bacterium | reverse complement strand
TTGCTGACCGTCAACCGAATGGTCATCTCGACTCTCGACCGAAACAAGAACCAATACGCGCCTGCTGTGCCGAGCGCCATCAGCAGGCAGAAGATGGCGAAGCTCGCCAGCAGGATCGCCCAGGCCACAGCCTGCGGGTTGCGCAGTGTATGTGAGTGCGTTCCGTAGGTCATTCGGTATGAAGACTTCCCGTTTATGAGCATAGCGCGCCCTGCTCTCAGCTGCAAACCTGCGCTATACTTGCGCCGATGCCAAGATATCTGCTCATCAGCCTGTGCGCGCTGATTGTCCTTGCCGCCTGCGATCCCCTAGCGCCCGATCCGACCGAAGTCGCCTTGCAGCGCGCGGCGCGCCAACCGACTGCCACGCCGATCCTGCCAACCGCTGTGCCGTCGCTGACGCCGACCATCACGCCGACGCCGACCGCCACGCCAACAGCCACGCCGACCTTTCCGCCGACGCCAACGCCTTTCGTGTGCGATGAGCCGAGCGGTCAGACGGTTGAGCTGAGCTTTTTCAGCGCGCGCGCGCAACAGACGTTGCCTTACCGCGTCTATTTGCCGCCGTGCTACGCGCAGACTCAGCGCCGCTATCCTTTCGTGATCCTGCTGCACGGACAAGGCGGCGATCATCGCGATTGGACGGCGATCGGCGTGCAGCACGCCTATGAGCGCGCGTTGCGCGCGGGCGGCGTGCCGCCGATGATCCTCGTCATGCCGTCGGGCGGCGCGCTGGCAGATGAGACTCGCTTCGCCGAGTCGCGCTCATGGGCAGAAGTCATCCTTGAGGAACTGTTGCCTGCCATTGAGCGAGACTTTTGCACGTGGAATGCGCGGGAAGGGCGCGCTATTGGCGGCTTCTCGCGCGGCGCGTTCTGGGCGCTGTACATCGCCTTCCGCTACCCTGAGCTTTTCAGCGCGGTCGGCGCGCACAGCCCTGCCCTTTACGAAGATAACGCGCCGCCTGATGCCAATCCGCTCTTCTTGGCGCGCACGGTCGCGTTTCCGCTCGGCGCGCAGCCGCGCCTTTGGCTAGATATTGGCGAGCAAGACGATCTGCTGCCGACCGTCGCGCAATTCGCCCAGACTTTGATCGAGCGCGGCGTCGTCTTCACCTTCACGCGCTATCCGCTCGGCGCGCACGATATCGCCTATTGGACGGAACACGCCGCCGACTATCTGGTCTTCTACGGTCAGCTCTGGTCGCACGATGTGCGCGACCTGCCCAGCTGCCTTGAATGACTCTAAACTCTAAATGGATTCAATAGTTTGATCGCGCGCCTATTGACTTTTCTTATATGCGTTTTATCTCACAACTTCCGAGGCGACTTCAGCGTATTGGTGAGTGAGAAACATATCACACAGGAGTGTGTGTTGTGACGACACTTGTGACCATTCAGAACCTGACCAAGCGCTATCCGCCGCGGAATGGCAAAGGCGAAGGCAATCTCGCCGTCAAAGGCATCAATTTGACCATTGAGCAGGGCGAAATTTTCAGTCTGCTCGGTCCGAATGGCGCGGGCAAGACAACTACCATCAACATGATGAGCGGCTTGCTGGAGCCAACTTCAGGCGACGTGGTCATCGGCGGATACTCGATTGCGAAGAATCCTTTGGCTGTCAAAAAGCTGATCGGCGTCGTGCCGCAAGAGATCGCGCTTTACCCTGAGCTGAGCGCGCGCGCTAACCTTGAGTTCTTCGGCAGGCTGCAAGGGCTGCACGGCGCTGAACTCGCCAAGCGCTGCGATGAAGTGCTGACCTTCATCGGCTTGCGCGAGCGGCAACGCGAGCGGATCGATACCTTCTCAGGCGGCATGAAGCGCCTCGTGAACATCGGCGTCGCTCTGCTGCACAAGCCGACGCTCGTCTTCATGGACGAGCCAACGGTCGGCGTCGATCCACAAAGCCGACGCAGCATCCTAGACGCGGTCAGGCAGCTCAACCAGCAAGGCATGACCGTGCTTTACACCACGCATTACATGGAAGAAGCAGAGGAGCTCTCAGATCGCGTCGGCATCATGGATCATGGCGAGCTGATCGCTTGCGGCAAACAGATCGAGCTGATCCAACAGACTGACGTGCGCGACGCAATCGTCCTGAAATTCGCGCCTGAGCGCATCGGCGAAGCGCGGCAAGCGCTATCCGCGCTGCCGTTCATCAGCGCGCTTGAGCAAGAAGGCGAGCTGGGCGACAAATTGCGCGTGCTTTCCGAGCGCGGACGGCAAGCCTTGCCGCACATCATCCGCGCCTTAAACGATCACGGCTTGATTCCAAGCGCGATCCAAATCGTCGAGCCGAACCTTGAGACCGTCTTCCTGCAATTGACAGGACGCGCATTGCGCGACTGAGCGAGGAGCGCAACATGGACGTGAAAAAAGTTTTTCTGATCATCGCGCTGAACGTATGGCGCTGGTTCACTGATCCGACAGGATTGCTCTTCATTGTCGTAGCGCCGCTCGTCCTGACCGCGATCTTCGGCTTAGCCTTCGGACAAAGCGGCGCGGAAGCGCCAATCCGCGACGTGCCTGTGCTGGTCGTCAATCAAGATCGCGGCGCGCAGGTCGGCAATTTTGGCGAGCAATTGGCGTCATTCTTCCTAGAGGCGCCAGAAGGCTTGGCAGAGCTGATCGAAGCGCAACGGCTGGCGAGCGCTGAAGAAGCGCGCCAGCGCGTGCGAAGCGGCGCGGCAGTCGCCGCGATCATCATCCCTGAGACGTTCTCAGAGCGGTTGAGCGCCTTCAATCCGACCTTTGGCGAGCAGAAGATCGCGCTTGAGCTGTACACGGACGCCGCCAGTCCGATCAGCGCGCAGATCGTCAGCGCTATTGTGCGCCAATTCCTGAATCGCTTGACCAATGCCAACATCGCGTTGAGCGTCGCCGTTGGGCAGAATCCGCTCCTCTTGGCGCGCGCGGCTGAGATTGCTGAGCGCGTGGCGAGCGCCGAGCCGCCCATCGCGTTCAGCATCACGCAAGGCGAGCAGACGCGCCAGACCACATTTGAGCCGCTGCAAGTTTTCGCGCCGAGCATGGCTGTCTTCTTTCTCGGCTTCGCTATGGCGGTTGGCATTGTGCAGATCATGCAAGAGAAGGAGAACGGCACGCTGCAGCGGATGCTGGTCACGCCGACGTCGCGCACGACGATCCTAGCGGGCATGATGGGCGCGACGTATATCAATGGCGTGCTGCAGCTGATCCTGCTGATCCTTGCCACAAGCCTGCTCGGCGCGCTGATGGGCATGCAATCGCCTGTCTGGGGAACGGATGCGGTCGCGATCGCGCTGATTGTCTTGGTCGTCTCGGCGGCGTTCATGGGCATAGGCACGCTGATCGTGAGCCTTGCCAAAGATCGCGTGCAGGCGCAAGCGCTCAGCAGTGCGATCTTAGTGGTGCTAGGCACAATTGGCGGCTCTTTCTTCGCCAATGAGAGCGCCTCAGCGCCGCTCGGTCCGATCAGCTATATCTCGCCGACCTACTGGGGCTCTAATGCGTTCACGCAGCTCTCGGGCGGCACTTTTCCTGCTCTGCACTTAGTCGTGCTGATCGGCTTCGCGCTTGTCACGTTCGGCATCGGTTTGCAGCGCTTCACTCAGCGCGTGGAGGTATGAATCATGCGGCGCATTCTCACTATCGCATTCACACAATTGCGCGTTCAGCTCTCCGAGCGCGGCATGTGGATTTCATCGTTTGTCGTGCCGATCATCATCGCAGTTGCAGTCGGATTCTTCAGCGCGGCGCCCGTAGTCGAGACTCAGCGTTTGGACGTACTGCACGGCGGCGATCCGCTCGCGCAGCAATTCGTGGCGCTCTTGCGGCAGGAAGTCGCCAAGCAGGTCAATAATGTGCCGCTCTTCGAAGTGTGCGATCTGAGCGCGCCGCAGCAGCAGAGCGCTTTCTGCCAGCTGGACGCGCTCAGCGAGACCCATGTGACGGCGTTCATGCGCCAGCGCCTTGAGGCGCGCCAGACTCTGGCGGCGATCACCTTGCCGAGCGATTTCAGCGATGCGCTCAGTGCAGGACGCACAGCTAAGATCAATTTGCGCGTGCCGAGTGCATCTTTTCAGGCTGTGCAGACGGCGCAGCGCTACTTGGACGCCGTCGTCGCGCGGCTTGGCGGCGCGGTCGCCGCTGCGCACGCCGTCACGATGCTTGTCTCAGGCGATCAGGCGTTCTATGAGCGCGTCTACGAGCAGATGCAAGCCAAATGGGCGACCGATCCTGTTGAGCTGCGCGAGACATCCAGCGCGGTAGATGGTCAGTTGCCCGGCACAGGCTTCGGACACAGCATTCCGGGCATCGGCTCGATGTCCGTGCTGTTCAGCGCTACAGCGCTGGCGCAGCTCTTCGCCAAAGAGCGCCAAATTCACACGCTACAGCGCCTGTTAGGAATGCCGCTGCCGCGTGCGTATATCCTGACGGGCAAGCTAATCGGGCAGTATTTGCTGTGCTTGCTCAGCTTTGGCGTGATGATAGCAGTCGGCACATTGCTGGGCGTGCGCTGGGGCGATCCGCTCGGCGCGATCGCCGTTGTGCTGACCTTCACGCTGTGCGCCACTGCCATCGGCTTGGCGGCAGCCGCCGTGGCGCGCACGCCGAACCAAGCAGCTGGACTCGGCTTCCTGATTCCGATGACGTTAGCGCCCTTAGGCGGCGCGTGGTGGCCGCTCGATCTGACACCGCCGTTCATGCAGACGCTCGGTCGGATCGTCTCGCCAATCGCTTGGTCGCAAGACGCCTTCGCCAAGTTGATCTACTACAATGCAAGCGTCGTGGACATCCTGCCCAATCTGCTGATCCTGCTGCTGTTCACAGCCGCCTTCTTCATTTTCGGGATCGTGCGCTTCCGTTTAGAATAGCAGCGCATGGGCAACACGGCGTACTTGATCCTGACTTTGGCGTGGGGTGCGCCGTTGATCGCGCTACAGTGGCTGATCGGCTTGGATGTGCTGATCAGCCACTGGCGCGTCTGGTTGCTTGCCATCGGCGTGCCGACGCTGTACTTGATCGGCGTGGATGCTATCGCGCTTGGCGCGGGCATTTGGGCAGTGGATGTCCGCGCGCTGAGCGGCATTCTGTTGCCGATCGTGAACGTGCCGCTTGAGCACGCCCTGCATTTCGGCGCGCTCTGCGCGCTCGCTGTGCAGACTCTGATCTTGTGGCACGAGCGAACGCGCCTGTGGACGCGTCTGAGACGTTTTGGTCGCTTGTTGCGCGGCGGCTGGGCAGCCTTGCGCGCTGAACGCGACTTGTCCGAATGACGGCGCCTGTTTCCGTCAAGGCAGGCGCATGCGCGAGGTTCACTCGCCGCGCGGCGCAGGCGAGAGCCCCTTCGACCTATTCGAAGGCGACGGCGTCAGGCTTGCTTATCAGCAGGGCGCGTATCGGCTGATCCGCTTGCGGATGCAGGCGGATGAGCAGCAAGTCATCAAGTCATCAAGATATCTTGTGCGCCGGCGCTGAGGTCGAGTAGCTCGCTACCTGCCAGTGGGCAACACAAGCCGGTCGTGCAAGGACACTAATTTCCCTTGAGCGTCGCCTCCAGCAGCGCTTTCAAGGCGCCGCGCGAGACGGGCTTGACCAAAAAATCATCCACGCCGACCTCAGCTGCTTTTTGGCGCGCCGCTGCATCATCGCGCCCCGTCAACATCGCGACGCGCACGCCCGCCGTCTCAGGCGCCGCCTTCAATTGTGCACAGACCTCGAAGCCAGACATATCAGGCAGCATCAAATCCAGCAAGACAAGCGCTGGCGGCACTTGGCGCGCCTGCGCAAGCGCTTCGCTGCCCAGCGTCACGCCGCGCACCTCAACCTGAAACGCGCGGAGCATCACCTCAAAAAGTTCAATATTCGCAGGCTCGTCATCTACGATCAGGACGTATTTTGACACCAGTGATCATTCCTTTCTCGCGGAGCGCATCATCCAGCGATCTTTTGCGCAGTTAGAAAGCTGAGAAAAGATCGCGCCGATTGTATAGCGCGCTGCGGCTGAGCGACGGGCGATTTGCAGCGCAGCTTGTGACAAGTGTCACTTGATCCTCATGCCTTCCGCAGCTACCTATTTTAGCAGCTTCTATGGCACAATCGTGCGCGTCGTGACCTGCACACAGAAGTAGGGGAAGGGCGTGCCGAAAGTCTACTCGTGGCAGTTTGCTGTCCGGACCTATGAGATCGGCGCTGATCAGACCGTGCGCCTGCCCGTCTACCTCAATTACCTCGAAGAGGCGGCCACACAAGCCAGCGCTTGGTGTGGCTATGACTACCATTGGTATCGTGCGCACAAGCGCGCTTGGTTTGCCCGTAAAACGTATCTGCGCCACTTGGCTCAAGCGCGCTATGGCGACCAGCTGATCATGCAAACGTGGGTCTCTGATTATCGGCGTGTGCAATCGCACCGCGAGTACGATCTGCGCCGCGCTGATGGCACGCCGATCCTGCGCGCGCGCACCAATTGGGTGTACGTGGATACCGAGACGCTGCGTCCCGTGCGCCTGCTGGACGAATTCTACGATGCTTTCCAGCCAAGCGGCGCGCTTGAGCCAATCGAGACAGGCGTGGCAACTTTCACGGCGTTACAAGCGCCGCCTCGCGAGTCGTTCCGCACAGTGCAAGTCTACGATCTGGATAGCGCGGCGCACGTCAATAACAGCGTGTACGTGGCGTGGGCGCAGCAAGCAGTTCACGAGGCATTGCGCGGCGTTGATGTCGTCTACACGCCCTTCGGACGCGAGGTGGAGTACTTCCGCAGCGCGCAGCCCGACGAGCCGCTGCGAATCGTCTGTCAGCTGCTTGGCACAACCGAGAGCCTGATGATTTGGCGGACAGAAATTTTCAGCGCAGTTGATGGCGAGCGCCTAGCGCTCGATCTCGCTGCATACAGTCTCGCCGCGCCGCTCTCTGAGCGGCAGCTTGAAGCGCTCACAGCACCTGAGCGCCGCCCTTCATCCTAACAACGCAGCCCGGCAAGGAGTCCGCTAATGCTAGAGACATTTTTCAGCCCGAAATCGGTCGCCATTGTAGGCGCCAGCAGAGATGCTACCAAGCTGGGCAACGTCGTGCTGCGCAACGCCATCGAAGGCGGCTATAAGGGCAGGCTGTATCCAATCAATCCAAAAGCTGATGAAATCTTGGGCTACAAAGCCTATCCGAGCGTGCAAGCGCTGCCTGAAGTGCCAGATTTGGCGGTCATTGTGATCCCGTATCCGCACGTGCCAGCTGCCGTCGAAGATTGCGGCAAGAAAGGCGTGCCTTCCGTGGTGATCATCAGCGCCGGCTTCCGCGAAGCGGGCTATGAAGGCATGAATCGCGAGCTAGAGGTGCTGCGGATCGCCAAGCAATACAACATCCGCGTGATCGGGCCGAACTGCCTTGGCGTGATTGACTGCTCCACGCCGCTCAACTTGACCTTCGCCGCTGGCACGCCGCCGAGCGGCCCGATTGACTTCATGTCGCAATCAGGCGCGCTCGGCGTGGCGATTCTGGACTGGGCAATGGCGGGTTCGGAGATCGGCTTCAACAAGTTCGTCAGCTTGGGCAACAAAGCCGACGTGAGCGAGATCGACCTGATGCGCGCTTGGGCAGACGATCCGAAATCGCGCGTGATTCTGATTTACAGCGAAGGCTTGCCAAACGGTCAGGAATTCATCCGCGTGGCGCGCGAGGTCAGCCGCAAGAAGCCGATCGTCATGATCAAAAGCGGTGTGACGCAAGCGGGATCGCGCGCTGTCTCCAGCCACACGGGCTCGTTAGCCGGCTCTGAGCAGGCCTATCGCGCCGCCTTCCGCCAAGCGGGCGTCTTGCGCGCTGAGACGCTGCAAGAGCTGTTCGATTACGCGCTCGCCTTCGCCTATCAGCCGCTCTTGGCAGGCGACCGCATCGCGATTGTGACCAACGCCGGCGGGCCCGGCATCCTCTGCACAGACGCCTTAGAGCGCAAGGGCTTGCAGCTAGCGCGCTTTACATCGGAGACCACCAAGTCCCTGCAGGACTTCTTGCCTGACGCCGCTAGCGCCAATAATCCTGTGGACGTGCTAGGCGACGCGCTGCCGGATCGCTACGCTTACGCGCTCGAGCGCGTGGCGCTCGACCCGAATGTGGATGGCATCATCGCTATTGTCACGCCGCAAGCCATGACCGACGTGCATGAGACCGGGCGCGCGATCGGCAGGTGCGCCCACATGATCCGCGAG
Source organism: Chloroflexota bacterium (assembly GCA_017743585.1). Lineage (GTDB taxonomy): Bacteria > Chloroflexota > Anaerolineae > Aggregatilineales > UBA2796 > CP2-2F. The sequence continues at coordinate 2,120 of JAGHYP010000078.1, read as the reverse complement.
CGCGGGCTGAACAAGCCGCTCCTCGCCTGCCTGATGGGCGAGTTCAAGGTAAAGCCTGCCGTCGAGATGTTGGCGGCTGAATACGGAGTGCCGAATTACCCCTTCCCCGAGCGCGCCGCGAACGCCCTCGCCGCGATGCGCGATTACCGAGAGCTGCGCGCTGCCCCCAAGCTGCGCGTCGAGCGCTTTGAGGTGGATAACGCGCGCGTGCGCCGTGTCATTCAAAAGGTGCGCGCTGAAGGTCGCGTGGCAATTGGCGACGCCGAGAGCCGCGAGATCATGAGCGCTTATCGCTTGCGCATTCCGCAGGCGGAATTGGCGGCGACGGCCGACCAAGCGGTCGCCATTGCCAGTGAGATCGGCTATCCCGTCGTGCTGAAGATCGCCAGCCCTGACATCTTGCACAAGACCGACGTCGGCGGCGTGAAAGTCGGCTTGAATTCCGCCAGCGACGTGCGCGACGCCTTCGATCTGATCGTCTATCGCGCGCAGCGCTACGTGCCAAACGCCACGATCTGGGGCTGCTTGGTGCAAGAGATGATCCCGAAAGGCACGGAATTTTTGGTCGGCATGAGCCGCGATCCGCAATTCGGGCCGCTGGTCACCTTTGGCTTAGGCGGCATTTACGTGGAGGCGCTAAAAGATGTCACGTTCCGCATCGCGCCCTTTGACCGCACAGCGGCGAGCGAGATGCTGAGCGAAATTCGTGCGCACGCGCTGCTGGACGGCATTCGCGGGCAGCCGCCCGCAGATAAAGAGGCGATCATCGAGACCTTGCTGCGCATCAGCCAGCTGGTCACAGATTTCCCTGAGATCGTCGAGCTGGATATCAATCCGCTGATGGTCTACGAGCGAGGGCGCGGCGCCATCGCGCTGGACGCGCGCCTTGTGCTGAGCGCCAAGTGATTCGCCGAGCGCGCTATAATCTCGGCTGAGAGAATAGCTCGCCTTTTCTAAGCAAATGTATTCTGACGAAGGATATTAGGGAAGCGATGAAAGCACTTTATGTGACGGCAGTAGTCACTTACTCAGGCAAGACCTCGCTTGCGCTCGGCATCGGGCTGAAGCTGCAGGAGATGGGACGCAAAGTCGGCTACCTGAAGCCGCTCAGCACGCAGCCCTTCATGCTCGGCGGCAAGCTGGTGGATGAAGATGCCGAGTTCGTCGGGCGCACGCTTGGTGTAGAGCTGCCTGTTGAGTCGCTAGCGCCGATCATCCTTGACGAGGCGAAAATTGACAGCGTGCTGAGCGGCGCGCCCGCCGAAGATTACCTCGCCTTGGTCAAAGCAGCCTACGCCAAAGCCAGCGAAGGGCGCGACGTGCTGATCCTCGAAGGCGGCGCCAGCATGCGCGAGGGCTACTTGATTGGCTTGAACGCGATGAGCATCGCTCAGACCTTGAACTTGCCGACGCTCGGCGTGGTGCGCTTCCGCAGCGCGCTGATGCTGGTGGATGACGCTCTGGCGCTCAGGGCGCGCATGGGCGATCACCTGCTCGGAATCGTGATCAACAGCGTGCCTGAAGAGCAGATCGAGGCAGTGCGCGGCAAGGTCAGCGCGTTCTTGGAGCGCAACGGCGTGAAGGTCTACGGCGTGCTGCCGAGCGATCCGCGTTTGATGTCCATCAGCGTCGCAGAGCTGATCAACGTGCTGGGAGCCAAGAAATTGACGCCTGAGGTCGGCGACGATGGGCTGATCGAGACGTTGAGCGTCGGCGCGATGAGCGTTGAATCGGCGACGCAGCATTTCCGCCGCCTGCAGCGCAAGGCGGTCATCACAAGCGGCGACCGCGCCGATATCCAAGCGGCGGCGCTGGAAACTTCCACCACGGCGCTCGTGCTGACGGGCAATCTGCAGCCGAGTGCGACCATTTTGAAGCACGCCGAGTCGCGCGGCGTGGCAGTGCTGCTCGTGCCATACAACACGCTTGAGGCAATTGAGCGCGTGGAGAAAGTCTTCGGCAAGACGCGCCTTGCGCATCCTGAGAAATTGGCGCGTTTCCGCGAGTCGCTCGATATCAACCTGAACTGGGCGCGCCTCTTCGCCGATTTGGGCATTTGAGCGCATGTTAAAGGACAAGAGCATGATTTGTTTGCCTCATCGGCGTCTTCTTTCGCTTGC
>JAGHYP010000077.1 GCA_017743585.1 Chloroflexota bacterium | reverse complement strand
AGATGTGTATAAGAGACAGCGCCTTGGCAACGGCGAGCGAGACTGCCAAAATGGCGTTCGCGCCGAGCCGACTTTTGTTGGGCGTGCCGTCTAATTCAATCATTAGCCGATCAATTGCGACTTGGTCGAAGGCCTCTTGGCCGCACAGCTCCTTGCTGATGGTCTCGTTGACGGAGTCGACGGCCCTGAGGACGCCTTTGCCGTTGTAGCGGTTTCTGTCGCCATCGCGCAGCTCAACGGCCTCATGCTGACCGGTGCTGGCGCCGCTCGGCACAATCGCGCTGCCGAAGGCGCCATCCTCCAGCTCAACTTCCACTTCAATAGTAGGGTTGCCGCGCGAGTCCAGCACTTCGCGGGCGTGAATGGCTGTGATAGCAGGCATCTGCTGAGAACTCCTTGCGTGCCTCTGCCGATACAGCACAACTTTACCGCGCGCGGCGCATTTTGGCACGCGGCGCGCCTTGCCATTTGCCATTTTTCCCGCTAAGATTGAGCTTGAGGTCGCTCCCGTAGCTCAGAGGATAGAGCGCAAGTCTTCGGAACTTGGCGTCGGGGGTTCGAATCCCTCCGGGAGCACTCTCTCACTCCACGACAATAACGCCAATCTGGGCTAGAGTCTCGCCTTCTGCGTTGATGGGAAGCCGCGCACCCGTGGCGTTGCTGTACACCGCCACGTAGACCCTGTAAGAGCCAGGAGCAGTGGGTAATCTGATCGAGCGTTGATCTTGAAGCCTGTAGTTAGGCGGCAATGAGTTGGTCAATAAGTTTCCGTTTCTCAGCGGCGCATCAAAGTTCGCGACAAACTCGCCTGCTTCATTTCGGAGATACAGACCGATGCTGTAAGATTCCTCAATTTGCCTATCTGTGGAACGCCAGCCTAGCTCAACCTCAACCACCTGACCGCCTCTCGCGCTCTCAGGCAGGCGCCAAGCCTGTAGCAGCAGGTCGCCGAAGCGAATCGGCTCGAACGAGTCGGCGTTCAAGGTGAGGAATTGTCCTGCACCCCACACGATGGCCGGTCGCGCGAGCGTCAGCGGGCGAGCGCTGCCTGCGGGATCAAACAGATACGAAGCGTTCCGGCCGGGGTACACATCTAGCCACAAGTAGCCACTCACCTCTGTTGGCACATCAAACCTGCGCACGCTCATGCCTATATGCTCGACGTATATCAGACCGTGCTGCCATTTGCTGGTCGGCAACGGAGGGTAGTTCACAAAGCCAATCGGATGATCGAAAGATTCCACCTCTTCGCCTGCGACCACGAGCTTGAGCGAGAAGCTATAGTCAATTTGCGTCGGACGCTCTAGCTTCCAATACAACGTCACGACATAAGGGCGGAAAGGCTCGAAACGGCCGCGATGGGTGTATTGATCCTGAATGCGATAGCCGACCAGATGCAACTCTTGGTTGTAGACCGCGCCGAGCGGTTGTGCGCCCTTTGGCAAGCTGCTGAGCGTCACTTTGCGTGGGAGATTGTTCTCAGCCCACCAAGAGAGCGCAAAACCTATTGAGAGCAGCGCAAGGATCGCGGCGCAACGCCGCCAGAAACTGACCTGCCTGCAGTGACGAAAGATATCAACTAGCCCATAGGCTGATAACGGGATCATAGCCGCTACAATAGGTGTGCGAATGCGCGATTCGATCCACAGCAGCATCGTCATGCTGAACATTCCAACGCACGCCAACAGAAAGAAAGGAAGCGTTGGCTCACGTCTGCGCCAAGCGGCGACAACTCCAAAAATAGTCAGCGCGATTAGGATACGGAAGTCCAGCGGATTCATCCTGAGAAGCGCCGAGACGTTCTCGCCTGATTGTGTGTAATCAAGGTTGTTGCCAGGCTCAGTTGCTGAGAAGAATAGACCTATCTTTCGGAGGATCAGCTCAACAAAGCGAGCCGGTTCTAGCTGAATATCAAGGCGCAAGAAGTGAAAATGGTCAAAGCGCGTTGTGAAGTCGGCGCGCGTGCCGATGCAGACGCCACTGGCGTCGCGATTGAAGCCGTTGTAGATAGCCGCGCCGCCCATAGGCGTTATGAGGTGGCTTGCGCCGCCTCGTATGTTGTGAATTGCAATAGGCGCCACAATTGCAAGCGCTACGAGGGAACAAAGCACAAAAGGCACTACGCTGCGCCTAGCTCGCCAGCGGATGATCGTTAAGTACACCATCAGCAAAGAAGAGGTGACAGCTACTTCAGGGCGCATTGTCAGGCCTGCGCCGATTGCGAGTCCGATCAGCAACGCGCCTAGCCACTGCTCAGGCTTCCGATACATCCACAATGCGCCAAATAAAGCGAGGGATAGCAGCACTGTCGCTGGAGAGACAACAGTGAAATCTGTGTCGTGAAAAGCTATGACAGGATAGATGGCTAAAATAGCCGATGAAATAGCGCTGATCGCGTGGTTGCCAAAAGCTAGCTGCACGAGAGCATATAGCAGACCGCAGTTGATCGCGCCTAGAGCTGATATCGCGAATCTCAGAACAGCCAGGTTCGTGGTGTTGAGGATGTAAGATAGCCCGATCAGGAAATATGACATGCCGGGCTGGAAGTAAAAGGCCTGTGGCGGGAACTCGCCGCTGCGAAAGCCAAAGATGCTCCAATAGTAGTAGGATTGGTCTGAACCGATCGGCAACGGGTCGAAATTGCCTGCATTATCCGGCGCGGCGGCTCGCTCGTAGATGATGATCGCGCGAAAAGCAAAGGCGACGCCGATTATCAAGAGAACTGTCGCTATATCGCGCGGTGAGAACGTCAGATAGGGTGATTTACTCATAGCAACTCGCTTCCAGTAGCGCACTGGCATTGCGCAATGCTGCGGAAGTCCAACGGCTATTCTTCAGCTCGGCTATCGCCTGATGCACAATCTCGCTGTTGATCTCGCCATGAAAATTCAGAGCACCGACCTGAACATTCGCGAGAAACTCTACTGGCAGAGCCGTCCCAAGCGTTCAGAGTAGGCGCGCGCGCAGCTCGCGCACGAACTCGGCGCTCCGCAGGCGATGCTCTAGCAGGTGCAGCAAATAGCCGCCGAGCGTGCGCTCCAGCTCGGCGTGCAAGGCGGGCGTCAAGCGCAGATGGCGCACTGCGTCATACTCAGCGCGCGCCATGTGCCGCAAGACCTTGAGCGCGGTCAGGCTGAGCGGCTGCACAGCGCGCCCGTGCGTATGTTCAGGACAGATGACGCCGCCTTCCGAGGCGCTGAAATACTGGTCGCGCGCCGTGAGCGGCTCTTGACCGACTGCGCACGCAAACAGCGACGGCTCAAAGCCGCTCAGGCGCAACAAGCGCAGCTCAAAGTAGCGCGCTGCCAGCGCCAAATCCGCCTCAGGCGCGCACAGCCAGCCGAGCGCCGCGTTCAGCAGGCTGAAAAGCGGCGTGTGCGTCTCTTCATCTTCGCTGAAGCGATCCGTCAGCTCGACGATGTAATGCGCGTAAGCGCTGCGCAGCAGGTCGCTGTGCAGAGGCAGGAACGCTTCTTGTTGCTCAGCCTGCGAGATAATGTGCAGGTCGCTGCCTTTCGCAATCACAAGCGCGACACGGCTGTAAAGCTCAAGGTGACCGCTCAGGCGGTTGGTCAACTTGCGCGCGCCTTTGGCGATGGCGCGCAGCTTGCCGCGCTCAGGCGTCAGCAAGGTCAGGATGCGATCTGCCTCGCCATAATCGTAGCGGCGCAAGATGATCGCCTGAGTCTTGAAAAGGCGCTCTGGACGCGGCATCAGCTGCGCTACTCCAGATACGTTGCGCCGAAGCCGTGCGGCAGCAAATCGCGCAGGCAATGCTCAGCGCGCACATTTCCTGCCGCGTCCACCAAGATGATGTGCAGGTCAGGCGCGAATTCGTACAAGCACTGGCGGCAAATGCCGCATGGCGTGCCGCCGTTGGCAGTGGCGACCGCTAACGCGCTGAAGCGCCGCGCGCCTTCGCTGATCGCCTTGACGAGCGCCGTGCGCTCCGCGCAAATCGTGCCGCCATAGCTGGCGTTCTCTACGTTGCAGCCGCCATAGGCAGTGCCATCCTCTGCCAGCAGCGCTGCGCCGACGCGATAGCCGCTATACGGGCAGTAAGCGCGCTCGCGCATGGCGAGGGCGAGCTGAATCAGACGGACGCGCGCGTCAGGTGAGAGGATCATGCTCACGCCTTCAATGGATAGCCTATTCTAGGCGCAATTCGCCCTTTTGGCGAGCCTCAGCGCGTCACGAGGCAGCGTCAAGCTGCCGCGCCCGTCTCCAATCGCCTGACCGCGAGCGGCGCCGTTGTCCTCTGTATACGGAAATGCCACCACACCTGCGATGTTCTCTGACTCACCATGCGCCCTGCTGGGAGAGAGCGCTCGGCGGAAGCGCCTGACTTGCTAGAGATCGGCTGCGCCCCGCGAGGCGTTGTGGCATCACGCTGTGCGCTGAGGCTGCTGATCTCCACAATGACATTGCAGCGCGCCCGCTGCCTGTGACGAGCGCGAGCTTGCCTGTGAAACAGTTCATTGCGCCGCCCCGCCATAACGGATCGGCTTGAGCAGGCTGCGGTCGAATTGGGCGATGTTCTCGGCGCCCAGCGCCTGCAAGTGCAGCCGCGCGGCAAGCACATCGGCGCGCAGCGCTGCCACGTCAATGCCCATGCATCGATCGGGCAGCGGCGCAAGCCATTGCGCAGCGCGCAGGAACATCTTGTGCGCGCCGCTGTAATTGCCACGCAGGATATGATAGTAGGCGACGCTGATCTGCAAAATGGCGCGGTACAGATCGCGGATCGGTCGCCTTTCCGCCATCCACGCTTCTTCTAAGGTTTCGTGACATTCGTAGTACGCGCTGCGATTGAACTCTTCCAAGCCGCGCAGGACGAGCGGCGGCAATGGCTCGGCGCACTGCGCTTGGAGCGCTTGCGCGTCTGCAGCGGCGCGCGCGTGCAGATTGATGATTGCGGCAGCGTCTTTCAGGAATACCTCCGGCGCGTAGAGCGGAATGCGCAGCTCGGCGGCACGTGCCACTGCTGCCTGACTGCTGCCGAGCACCAAGGTCGGCAGGCGGCGCGTGGCAGGATCAGAGCGCGTTTGCGAAAGCCACGCTGCCGCGCCATCCAGCTCGACGACGATCAGGTGCGGCTGCAGCTCGGCAAGGCGCTCCACAAGCGCTCTGCCGTCGGCGTCGTGCGGCACGTCCTGCTGATGGATAGCCAAGTTCGGCAGCGCTGCCAATGCCGCCTGCACAAGTGGATCGCGCACGACGACGAAGAGCGTCAGAACTCGGTCAGCCATGAAAAGCCCGTCTATTTTTGCCGACGCATCCACATTTTAGGGCGCTTGATGCGATAAGACAACAGCTTGTGCGCAGCGCGCCGATTTCTGTTACAATGTGCGCAGTGATCGGACAAACAGTGGAGCTTTTATGAGCGATCAAAACAAGACCGGGCCGAGCCGCGATGACTCAATCGTCATCACGTGGACGACGATCTATTATTTCGGCATCGCGGTGCTTTTCTTCGTGGCAGGTTTCGTGGTGGCGTGGGTCATTTTCACAAGCAGCGGCGGCAATATCAACGTGGCAGAGCTGCGCAACGCGGCGAGCGAGGGCGCGCGCTCAGCCGTGCAAGCCGAGCTGGCGCTCTTGCGCGCCGAGCTAGGCAACCTTGCCGCTGGCAACGCGAGCGCGACGCCGACAGCGCCAGCAAAAGCTGAGATCGAGCTGGGCAACAGTCCCTTCTGGGGGCCAGAAGAGGCTAAAGTGACCATCGTCGGGTTCTCCGACTTCGAGTGCAGCTTCTGCGCGCGCTTTTACCGCGATACCTACGGCACGCTCAAGGCGCGCTACAGCGACCGCGTGCGCTTTGTCTTCAAGCACTTTCCGATTAGCGCTATCCATCGGAACGCTGAGCGCGCCGCTGTGGCAGCCGAATGTGCAAACGAGCAGGGCAAATTCTGGGAATATCACGATAGGCTCTTCGAGAATCAGCGAAATCTCTCGCAAGATGCGCTGGTCAGCTATGCGAAGCAGGCAGGCGTGCCGGACCTTGAGCAGTTCACGGCGTGCTTGACGACGCAGAAGTATCTCTCGACCGTGCTGGCTGACCAGCGACAAGGCGAGCGGCTTGGCGTGCGAGGCACGCCGACCTTTTTCATAAACGGCTTGCCTCTGGTCGGCGCGCAGCCGTATAGCGTCTTCGAGGGCGCTATCGAGCGGGCACTGGCAGCCGCTCAATGATGAGTTAACACAGGCGAAGGTGGCTGTGAACTTTCACAAGCCATCTTGCCGCGCTGCGCAAAGCTGTTTATAGTCGCCTCAGCACTTGCTACGCCTCGAAACTTCCGCCGTGCTGAGGATGCCTATGGCCTTCCCACTGCCTGATAATGCCACTGTGCTCGCCTTCGCGCGCGAGCAGGACTGGCAGCACATTGATGAAACACGCGAGAAGTTCTTGGAGTACCTCAGCAGTATTCGCAATAAGCGCGGCTCGCATCCTGTCTTGTACAACATGATCCGCCATTTCTCGCAAGCGTTCTACGAGGATGAGGATGTTGAAGCGCCTGATGGCAACGTCTTGCTCTCGCGGCAGGCGGGGCGACCGTTCGTACTGGCGACCATTCTCGGCAAGCGCTTCCAGCAAGGGCCATGGCTGGATTATGTGAAGCCTTACAACCTGAATCCGGCGGTCAATCACCAAAATATCCATGAAGCAGGCGGTCAGTTGGCGCTGCGCCCCGTCGGCGTGGAGCTAGAGGTTGGCACGGTCGCGCCGGATGGCAGCGAGCCGAGCGCCGAGGCGCTCGATCGCTTTAGCGAGGCGTATGTCACGCACGCGCAGCGCACTGGCGCCGCGCTGGATATTTCGCCTGAGCTGTGCATCTATCAGGCAGAGGTCGTCTCGCCGCCTTTGTTCGGCTATGCAAAGCTCCTGCGCGCCACTGAGCTGAACCTAGCAACGCTCGTCTACGCCGCGCACAAGGCAGATCTGCTGCTGCAGGCGATCTCAGTCTATCCAACCGAGACCGACTTCGCCACCAGCCATTCCCATAAGGTCGAGACCATTGCCATATTCCTGAACGAGATCAACGAGAGCCGTCCTGCGCAGCGCCGCTATGTGGACGCCCTGCGCGCGCGCTATGCGATCAGCCGCGGCGAGGCGCGCCCTGCCAACTTGCTGCGCTTTCAAGGCTTCCATATGCACGTGGATATCGCGGGTCGCTCGGAAGCCCTCGGCTTGCTCAGCTACATGCTGAACTTGGGGAGCGCCTCTGGCTGTGCCAGCGCCGCGCTGCTCAAAGGCGGCCCCTTCATGGACGGCTGCTGCGATCCTGAGCTGCTGTGCGTGCGCGAGACCGTGCGCGCCATCAGCATCACCGGGCATTACGTCGGCTTGCCGCTCAGTCCGCACTTGCAAGAAGGCGCGCTGGAACGCCATGCGCACTTGTTGCGCGCCAATCTCGCTAATGGCACAGCGCGCGCGCTGCTCTACGGCGAGGAAGATGGCGAGCCGTTCAGCGGCATGCACAACATGCTCGGTCGCGTGCGCCCTGACCTTGAGTCACCCAAGCGCGTCTGCACGCTTGAGAACACAGGCACGCCCAGCAATCCATCGCCCGAGCGCTTGGCGGCCGTCGCCAACGATTATCAGCTCAGTCAGCTGGTCATCGAGCATTATTTCAGGCGTTATGGCACAAACCTAGACGCGCTCTACGCCGATCCCGACCTGCTGGACGTCTTCGGCCCGCTTAGCCCTGAGGCCTTTCAGCGCAATATTCGCGAGTCTGACTTGCGCTGCACGGATATGGTGCTGGAAACCGCCAGCGGCGCGCATATGAGCTTGGTGGAATTCTACGAGAAAAAGCGCCGTCTGCTCAAACGGCTGCTCTCGCCGCTCAACGTGATCGACACGCGCGATGTGGATAGTCTCTACGACCGCATCTACCACTTCTTGGTCGCGCCCAACGGCGCCGCCAACACGATAGATGATTTCATCAATCATCCGACGCGGCGCGCAACAGGCAACTGGGGGCGCCTGCTGCGCGATGCATACCTGGAGGCCGGCGGCACGCTTGGCGCGAAAAATCCTGAGGCAGTGCTGGCAGTGGTGCGCCAAATTCATCAAGCGCTGTTGCGCCGTTGCGAGATCGCCTAGCGGCGCGCCACGATCAGCAGCGTCAGGTCTGCCACAGGCTTTCGCACATCCGCCAGCGGCGCTACCACTTCGGAGAGCTTGTACGTCTCAACGTGCGCGTATCCGGCTGCTTTGAAGAGCTCCTCGGCGTGCGCGCGATCGTTCACCACGCCAAGCCACTTGCCCACGTTCCGCCTGAAGATGCCGGCAGCTTGCCGCGATCTGCCAAGCGTGAGCATATGCACAATTTCTTTGGTCAGGATGTCAGCGATGAAGACGCCATCGTCTTTCAGCGATTGGCGCACGCATGCTGCGATATGTTGGACTCGATCAAGCTCAAAGTATGGCAGCAAGCCTTCGGCAGAGATCGCGTCCGCTTGCTCGCCGCCCAGAATCTCCGCCAATGGCTTGGCGCACAATTCGGTGCTCAGCATCTGCAAGTTCGGCGGCAAGGGCAGTTTCGCTCTCTCAAAGCGTCTTCGCTTCTCAGCGATCATGTCGGGCAGATCAACTTCTGTCACGCGCAAGTGCGGAAATTCATGCGCCATCTGCCAGGCGCGCGGCAAGAAGCCTGAGACAAGCTCCACATAGTGCGCGTCGGTCTTGCCTTGCAAAGCTTGCCTTACAAGATATCGAAATGCCTCAGGGCGCGCGATGACTGCGTTAATCTTAGCTTGATCGCCGCGCGAAAGTCGCAACAACGTGCTGCCGATGATGCGCCCTGCCATGCGCGTCATGGCCATGTACTCAGGCTTCGGCATCAGCTCAGCGCGGATGCCCGCCAGCATTTCGGCCCTGCGCTGCTCGCCCGACTTGCCCAAGCCCAGAATGTCTCTCAACTCTTGCGCAGCCGCTGAGACTTGCTTATTCGGTTGCTCGCTCATCGGTCGCTCCTTTTGCGCGCTGTTCCTGAGCTCTCCAGCGCGCTTGAGGCTATTTTGCCTCTTTCAAGCTGCGCTCGCCACTTTTGAGCGTGCCGCTCGGCACCAGCTCGATACTATCGGCGCGCAGCCGTGCCAACTGCCTGAAGGTCTCGCCGAAACGCGTTATGAAAGCGAGCTGATCGGATACTGTCTGTCCTTCGGCGAGCATGACCTGCACGTGCAGCCGATCGCCATCGGCGCGTTGCACGGTCACAGCGATGCCGTCTACTTCAGGGAAGGCATTGCCAATCAGACGCAGCTGATTTGGGTGCAAGAACATGCCGCGCACCTTGAGCGCCTCGCCTGAGCGCCCTACAATTCCGCGCAAGAATCGAGCGCCGTCTGCATCGCGCTCCGCGATGCTCAAATCACCCGTGCCGAAGCGGATGAGCGGATAGGCGCGATTGAACGTGGTCACCACCACCTCGCCGACCTCGCCATCGGGCAGCACGGCGCCCGTCTCAGGATCGGCGATCTCGACGATCAATGTGTCGGGCAAATAGAGGCCTTGCTTGCCTTCGCGCTCAAAGCCGATCAAGCCCAGATCGGCAGTGCCGTAGGCTTGCGCCGTGCGCAGCTTATACTCGCCTTCAAATTTTTGGCGCTGCGCAGGCAGATACGGCTCCGCAGAGAAGAAAGCCTTGGTGAAGGTCGGCGTGACGTTCATCTGCGCCGCGCGCGTGTAGATCGTCTCTAAAAAGCTGGGCGTGCCGACGTACGCCGTCGGCTTCAAGGTCAGCATCACTGTGATCAGCAGCTCAGTGTTGCCCGGCCCAAACGGCACGACCGTCACGCCTGCTGTGCGCAGCGCTTCATCTAGCCACAAGCCTGCCGGCACCATGTGGTAGAGAAATGTGTTCAGCGCGATATCGCCCGCTTGGAAGCCTGCTGCGCGCAGCGCTTGCAAGGCGCTTCGCACGCTATCTGTATCGTCAACGCCTTGCGGATCGTAGAGCGGGCCGGGCGAGAGATAAATGCGCTGCAGTTGGCTGATCGGCACGGCAAGCCAGCCGCCAAATGGTGGATCCGCTTGCTGCATCTGCACTAGCTTATCTTTGCTAGTGATCGGAATCTTTGGCAGGTCTCCCACGCTCTGGATATCGGCGGGGGTTAAGCCTGCGCCCTCCATGATTCGCCTGAAGGCAGGCGCGTTGGCATAGGCGTGTTGCACCACCTCGCGCAGTTTGCTATTCAGATTGTTCAGATCGCTCATCTCACCCGTGCTTCCTCACCGCTCAGCCGAGCCAGCGCTTGCGCCGCTTGTAATGCTTCACATCGCAGTAGC
>JAGHYP010000076.1 GCA_017743585.1 Chloroflexota bacterium | reverse complement strand
TGCTAGGCGTGCGGCTCTCAGCGGCGCGCGCGCCTGATGGCAGCCTGCTCGGCACGCTGCTCTTGCTGACCGACGCCACGCGCGAGGCGCTCGCCGACCGCCTGAAGGATCAATTCGTCACTCAGCTCACCCATGAACTGCGCACCCCGCTGACCGCCATCAAGGGCATGAGCGAAGTCTTGCTGAGCGCGCCTGCCGACCGCCCTCCCAACCGCAAGTTTTTAGAGGCGATCGGGCGCAACGTGAACATGCTCGACCGCATGATCACAGAGCTATTGGATGTCTCTGAGATGAGCGCGGGCTCGTTCGCCGTCCGGCGGCAGCCTGTGGCGCTCGACGAGCTAGTCTTCAATGTGATCAAAGGTCGCGAGGCATCCGTCAAGCGCAACGGCTTGACGATTGGCATGGCAGTGGCGAATCGCGAGCGCCTGCGCGTGCTAGGCGACGATCGCCGCCTGAGCTGGGCGATCGGTCACCTGATTGACAATGCGATCAACTACACGCTCAAAGGCGGCATGATCATGGTGCGGCTTGGCACGCTGCGCGACGATAAAGTCCTGATTGACGTGCTGGATAGCGGCGTCGGCATTAGCGAGCGCGACGCAGCGCATATCTTCGAGCGCTTCTACCGCGGCGAAGCGCGCACGCCCGACGGCAAACTGATCGACCCGCGCGGTCTAGGGCAAGGCCTATACATCGCGCGCGCCGTGGCAGAGGCGCACGGCGGCTATTTGGTTTTCACCAGCACGCTGGGACAAGGCAGCAAGTTCACGCTCGGCTTGCCGCTTTTACCTGCTCATTAACCTCGCAGCTCTTCGCTGCACAAAGCGCGTGTAATCCGGCCGCTAGGGTTTTCTCAAGAGAGCGATCATGTTGCGATTCGTCCGCAATCTGTTCGCGCTTGCCGCCTGCCTCACTTTGATGCTCAGCGCGGCGATCCTCATGCAGCGCTTGGCGCCGCCCACGCCTTTCGCCTTGCTCTTCACCATGCCCGATGGCACGCCGTGCAGCCGGCCTTGCTTGTTCGGCGCGCGCGTCGGCGAGACAAGCTACCAAGAGGCGCTCGATCTGCTCAGCCGTCATCCGCTCACGCGCCATCTGCTGCGCCGCGACCGAGTCAGCACCACTGGGACGCTCTTCGAGGGCGTCGAGCTGATCGTCGAAGTGCAGGGCGATGCTTGGGGCAAATTGGTACAAGTCTCACTACACATCGAGCCAACCTACACGCAGCGCTTGCGCCTGCAGACCGATTCGCTTGAGGCGCTGCCGCGCGCCGCGCTCGCCAGCGGCAGCATGGGCGAGACGATCGCTGCGCTCGGCGCCCCGGATTACGTACGGCTAGATGGCGGACGCGAGTTGCGGCTCTATTACCAGCTCGACGGGCTGACGTTCTACTTCGCGCGCCGCAACGAGCGCCTGAACCCGAGCGACGCGCTGACCAGCTTGTACATGTATGCTGTGCCATTCCCTGAATCGCCCAGCTTGCTGCCTTGGAGCGGCTTCACATCGTCCGAGCGCTACTACAGGCGCTTCACATCGCGCTTGCGTTGAAAAGCTGTGACCAATTCAAAGCAGCTGTAAAAGTTTTATTACAGCCGCCCAGAAGCCTTGAACTAACTTTAAGAGTATGTTAAAATGCGAGGCGTCACTGGGCGCGAAGGCGCTGGTTGAGCGTAGCGCTTCAGGCTAGGGCATTTTGCTGATGGTAGTGGTGTACAGATGGCGACGAAGCAAGTAGGAGGCACACAATGGTCACGCTGCGCTTGACGTTCGAGCGGCAATTGAAGACGCTGGGCAGCGATCTGCTGCGCTTGGCGGAATTGGTTGAGACACAGTTGGTAGAGGCGGTGCGCGCCTTGCAACAGCGCGACTTTCAGGCGGCGCGGCGCATTGAGGCGTTCGATGCGACGATCAACAACTTGCGCTATGAGATCGAGGAGCAGTGCTACACGCTCTTGGCGCTGCAGCAACCAAACGCCAGCGATCTGCGGCGCATTGTGGCGGCGGTCAGCATTGCCACGAATTTGGAGCGCATGGGCGACCACGCGGCGGGCATTGCGCGCATTGCGCTGCGCACGGAAGCGCTCGCGGCGAGCATCCACCTGCCGCTCTTCACTGATATGGCGCGCCTTGCCGCCGAAAACTTGCATCAGGCGATGATCGCCTTCGAAAAGCATGATGCGCAGCTGGCGCGGCAAGTGGTTCAGCGCGATGACGAGGTGGATGCGCTGCACAAGCGCGTGTACGATTACCTGATCAAGACCATGATGGAAAACGCGGCAGCCGTTGAGTACGCTACGCTGCTGCTCTGGGTCTCGCACGACATTGAGCGCTTCGCCGATCGCGTTTCGAACATCTGCGAGCGGATCATCTACATTGTGACAGGCACGCTGTTTGAGCCGCGCTCCAGCACGGCGCTCTGAGCATCACACGCGAAATTACGGGCTGCGGACAAGGCAGGCGGCCTTGTCCGCGCTTTTTACACAGCGTTCGCGCCGTTGCGCGCAAGGCGGCGACCTTGTGCCAGAGCAGACCATCTCATCGGATCAACTGTTCCCATCTGCCTCGTGTTGTGCGGCAAAGCGCCGCTACTTCGGCCATAATTTGGCGCATCCCAGCGCTCGCAGCCTTGCCGACTGGCGAGCGGCACTAGCTTCACAGCGTGGCTGAGCTGATTGGACCCGTGTGCGAGGGCGCGCTCGCCGCTCGAATGAGCGGCAAGTGGCTTCTTTCATAGAACATACGTTTCCCGCGCGATAGAGATGCGCTCCGCGCAGGCAGCCTTGCGGCATGAGCATCAGCCTCGGCGGATAGACACAATACTTTGCTGACAGGCACAATAATCTGCGCTGACAAAACGCGCCGATGCATGTACAATGCGGGGTGTGGTAGACTTAACTAGGCTGCCCGAACAAACGGGCGACTGCGTCGTTTTATGGACGTCCCCGATAGATCGCACGTTGAGATGTTGTTGCAGATCGCGCGTCTTCTGACGACGCTCGATCTGGATGACGTATTGCAGCAGACCATCCAGCTGACCACACAGACGGTTGGTGCGGCGCGCGGCACATTCTTCTTGCTTGATGAGCAAGGCGAATCGCTGCAGGGCTTCATCTCGGCGCAGGCCTACGATGCTGAGACGCGCGAGATCGTCTCGCGGCGCGTCTTGGAGCAAGGCTTGGCAGGCTGGGTGATGGCGAATCAACAATCTGCGCTGATCGAAGACACGCTGACCGATCCGCGCTGGGTGGTGCTGGATGCCGAAAAAGAGCGGGCGCGCGTGCGCTCAGTGCTGTGCGTGCCGTTCTTTGTGGAGGGCGAGCTGCGCGGCGTGATGACGCTCGAGCATCCGCAGCCGCGTCACTTCACGCAGGCGCACTTGCGCTTGGTGGAAGCGGCGGCCAATCAAGCCGCTGCTTCGCTGCGCAACGCGCAGCTCTTCGAGCGCGTGCAAGGGCAGCAGCGTCAGCTCCGAGCGATCCTCGATAGCGTCTCAGAGAGCTTGCTAGTGCTCGATCGGCTCTTCTGCGTGCGGCTCGCCAATCCTGCCGCGCTGACGCTGCTCGGCGCGCAAGAATCGGACGTGCTGGGCTTCAATCTGGAAACGCTGGCAGCGCGGCTCGACAATCTGTTCTTGGCGCAGCTCGCTCAAAAGCTGACCGCCGCCTTGCAGAAGGCTCAAAACCGCTTCGAGCTGCGCGATGAGCGCACCAAGCGCGACTTTGTGGTGAACGTGGCGAGCATCGAGGCGCGCCGCGCCGATGAGAGCGGCTACGTACTCGCCCTGAGCGATGTTAGCTCTTTGAAAGACCTGACTCGCCTGAAGACGCACATGATCCAAATGGCATCGCACGACTTGAAAAATCCAATCGGCGTGCTGCGCAACTATCTGGACGTGATCCGCGCCGACGTGGATAGCGGACTCTTGCCCGATCCGCGCCTTTTGGAGAATATGTACAAGACGCTCGCGCGCATGGAGGCCTTAGTGGTCAATTTGCTGAACGTTCAGCGCGCCGAAGAGACTGAGCCGCTCAGCCGCGAGCTGTTTGACCCCTACGATCTGATCAACGCCGCGCTGGAAGACATACTGCCCGCTGTGCGCGCACGCCAGCAAACCCTCATCCAGAATCTGCAGCCAAACCTGCGTCCGCTCAGAGGCGATTTCAGCCGCCTGCGCGAGGCGATCAACAACTTGTTGGATAACGCCAACAAGTACACGCCCGAAGGCGGCGAGATTGTGGTCAGCGCCTATAGCGAAGATGAGCGCTTCACCTTCAGCGTGAAAGATAACGGCTATGGCATCCCTGCCGATCAGCAAGCCGCGATCTTTCAGCCGTATTTCCGCGCCACGCAAGCCGCCACACAGCACATCAGCGGCAGCGGCATCGGTTTGAGCATAGTCAAAGAGGTGATCGAGCGGCACGGCGGACAAGTCTGGTTCGTCAGCAAGGAAGGGCAGGGCAGCACCTTCGGCTTTTGGCTGCCCATCCTGACCTGAGAAAGGATACACAGCCTATGGCTACTGAGCTGGACACTCCCACGCGCACACATCCGCCCGAGCCGCCTGAGAGCGAGCTGCTCGATCAGGTGGACGCTGCGCCTGCGCCGCCGCCGCTACAGCAACCGCACATCGCGCACTTTTATCAGCCTGAGCGCTTCGCCTGCTTGCGCTGCGGCTCGACGAACCTTGCGCGCGGCACAATCGTGAATTTCAGCGGTCAGCGTTTTGAGCAAGTGCGCTTTGTGCCGCGCCGTCTCTCGCTGCGCTGGCTCAACTCGCTGTTCAACCTGCGCCCGTGGCGGCGGCTGCTCAAGTTAGAAGCCATCGCCTGCCGCGATTGCGGGGCCGTCTTCTTGGTCGTCGACCCAGAGGCGCTGCGCCACGCTGAGCCTATCCGTGACGCTTAGCCGCCGCGAGTGCAACATATAACACAGCGCGCGAGCGTGGGCGCGAAATTGTCATCGAAGTCGCTATCGAAGTCATTATCGAGGGCGCAAGAGCTGTTCAGAGAGCGTGGCAAGGCGGGCGGCACTGCCTCGTGCGCAACTGCCGACCATGCGCGCCGGATGACCGAAGCCGCGCTGCCCTGACCACCAACGGCTTGCCTATCCACGAGGCGTCGGTCGCGCGGGGCGCCGATATCCATTAGGCGCTCCACTTCAGCATTCACAGCTCATAGCTAGCATTCACAGCTCATGGCTGAGAAGAGCGCTGAGGGCAGCGCGCATGGAATGCATCAGATGAATTGATGCGACTCGGGCTGCATGACGATCTCGTTGATGACGGCAGGGCTGGGCGCGTTGAGCGCATAGAGCACCACATCTGCGGCGGCTTCCGCGCTCAGCATTTTGGTGCGGTCAACGCGCATCTCAATTGTATCCCAAAAGCTCGTGTTCACGCCGCCTAGGTAGAGCAGGCTGAAGCGAATGCCGCGCTTGTTGAACTCCTCGCCGAGCGCCTTGATCCAGGCGACTGCGGCGAACTTTGAGGCGCTATAGCCGCCTGAGTTGCGCATCACGTGCCTGCCCAGAATCCCAACAGGCACGACGAAATGCCCGCCGCCGTTGTTCAGCATGTGCGGAATGGCAGCGCGCGTGATATAAAACAGCCCTTTGAAATTCGTCTCCCACATGCGATCCAGATCGGCTTCGCGCAGCTCCAGCGCGCCGCTGAGCGCGCCGACTCCCGCGCCATAGTAGACCGCGTCAATGCGACCGTAGGTCGCCTGTGTCTCGCCGATCAGGTTCGCCACGTCGTTCTGCGCGGTCATATCGGCGCTCACGGCGATTGCTTGCCCGCCGAGCGCCTTCACTTCATCGGCGAGCGCAGCAAGCTCAACGTAGGTGCGCGCGCTCAAGGCGAGCTTGGCGCCCTGCGCGGCGAGCTTCAGCGCCAAGGCGCGCCCAATGCCGCGACTGGCGCCTGCGATCACAACCACTTTTTGCTGCATAGGCTCTCTCAATCCACTCTCAGCACGATCTTCCCGATATTTTGGTTGCTTTCCATGTATCTGTGCGCCGCCGCCGCCTCTGCCAGCGGAAAGACGCGATCCAAGACGGGCCGCAGGCTGCCGCTCTGAAAGCGCGGCATGGCGAACGCTTCAAAGGCGCGCGTCAAGGCGATTTTTTGCGGCAACGGCGTGCGCCGCAACGTTGTGCCTGTCACGCGCAGGCTCTTGGTGAGGATCGGCGCTAGATCGAGCGCAGTCGCTTTCGAGCCGCCCAAAAAGCCGATTAGCATCAGCCGGCCGCCGATCGCCAAAGCGTCCAGATTCGCCGCCCAGTTGGGCGCGCCGATGAAATCCAACAAGACGTCCACGCCGTGTCCGTTGGTAGCGCTGCGCACCACAGCCGCGAAGTCTTCCTGTCTGTAGTTGATGGCGAGCGTCGCGCCGAGTTCGCGGCACTTGGCGAGCTTGGCGGGCGTGCCGGCCGTGGCGAAGACTTGCGCGCCTGCTTCGCGCGCCAATTGGATAGCCGCCGTGCCGACGCCGCTGCCGCCGGCGTGGATCAGGACGCGCTCGCCAGCTTCCAAGCCGCCTAGCGTGAACAGGTTCAGGTAGGCAGTCAGAAATGCCTCTGGAATGGCTGCCGCCTGTTCCCAAGCGAACGACTCTGGCACGCGCATCGCCATGCCGAGCGGCACGCAAGCGTATTCGGCGTAGCCGCCGCCTGTCACCACTGCCATGACGCGCTCGCCAATTGCGAACGGCGCGCCGTCGGGCGCGCGCACGACCTCGCCCGCCACTTCCAAGCCAAGGATCGGCGAGGCACCGGGCGGCGGCGGATATGCGCCGCGCCTTTGCAGCAGATCGGCGCGGTTGAGCGCGGTTGCGCGCACGCGGATCAGCAGTTCATCGGCGGCGGGCTCAGGCTCAGGCGCTTCGCCCAAGTATAGCACGTCCGGGCCGCCGACCGAGTCGTACAAAATGGCGCGCATGGACTCTAGATAGCCATCAGATTTCCTTATGAATTTATCGCAAGGCGCTCGCCGAATGCCGAATTGTCGGCATTTGCGCGGCGCTCAGCTGCTTCTCGCGCCCTGCGACGATCTGCGCGACCCGCTCGACGGCGATGCGCTGCTTGCGATAGAAATCCGCGTCGCTCATCGCCAGCTTGCGCGCCACGTCGCGCACCTTTTGCCCTTTGACGAAGCGCAAATCCAGGATGTTGTAGAGCGTCCACTCGGCGGCCGTCAAGCTGTGCGCGCTTTGCGGCTTCAGCGACTCGATGGCGCTGTTCAGCACGGCGCGCACTGCCTTTGCGGCGTCGCCGCCTTGCTCAGCAAGATTGGCTTGCACTTGCTGCAGGCGCATCAGCCGCGCGTCGATCAGGCGCGGGCCGCCCCAATAATCGCGCAGCGCGCCCCAGATCACTTCGACGAATTCAGGCGTCGCTTCTAGCGAACCTTGCTCCGTCAAGCGCGCTGCCTCAGCCGCGTTGCCGTAGCGGACGCTCGCGCCTTCCAGGCTGACCGCAGCGCTTGTCTCGATGATATCTTCAAGCCGTGCGAATAGCTCTGCCTGTAGACGCATGTCGTCCAGCACGCGCGCCGCTCGCTGATACAACACGCGGAAGACCGCCACTTCCTCAGGCTGCAGATCAGGCGCGGCGCCCCGCGCCCAGACGCCCAGCACGCCGATCAGCCGCCCGCCGCGCCAGCTGCGCAGCCCCACCAGCCAAAACGACTGCCACGGCACCAGCTCGATCCGGTCCTCTGCGCCCGCCTGCGCGCCGTTGAGCGCGGTTTGTCCGCCGCCATTGGCTTGGAACAAGCTGCTCAAGCGCGCCGTCTCCAGCGCCTCAGGCGTCGGCTGCAACGGGCCGACCTGCTGCTCAAGCGTGGCGCGCTCGCCGTTCAAAGTCGCCACAAATGCGCTCGGCACGCGCAGGTAATCGCAGATCGCCGCTAAAGTCGCCTCTAGCAGCTGCTTTGCGTCGTCGCGCGTCAACAAATGTTGGCTCAGCGCTTGCAATTGCCGCGCCTGCTCTTGGTCATCCGTGTATATCAGCTTCTGCTCGATGATCGGAATGGCGAGCGTGAACAGCCACTGCAAGCCCATCACAGTTGCCACTGCTACGAACGGCATCAGCGCGCTGCTCGGAATGCCGAAGACCGAAAGGCGCGGCACGTACAAAATGACCACCAGCACTCCAATGCCCGTAGCCGGGCCGCGCAGCATGAAGCTGAGCAATTCCGCCTTGATCATCCGATCAGGCTTCTTCGGGCCGAAGAACGCCAGCGGGTACGCCATGAACGCCAGCATCAGCACGATGCCTAAGTTGCCGATGTTGATCAAAAGCCAGATCAGCTTGGCATCCGCCTCTGCCGCGTTCGGAAAGAGCAGCGAGAACGGAAAGACGCCCGCCATCGGCGTGACCAGCGCGAAGAGCAAATACGTCATCCGCCGATAAGTCGCCCGAGTCAGGCAGCGCCGCCGCGCGCGCAGCACATTGTTGAAGGCGAAGAGCGAGGCGATCACGAAGTAGACCACGAATAGCGGAAACAGCGCGCCCGCCTGCATGATCTCTAGCGGCTCCATCAGCAGATCGCGCACGATCAAATCTGTGGTGCAGGCGAGCACGAAGAACAGCGCCGCAAAAGCGTAGAGCAGCCGCACAACGCGCCGCCTTCTGCCGCGCGAGTGCAAGCCGGTCGTCGCCAGCAGCGCGTCCGAGAGGTGGAAGAGCGCAGCCGGCGCGAAGGCGATGCCCAGCCATTCGAAGCGCAGCAGCGTCTCGATGGTCTGTGGCGCGCGGCTGATCGCCACCAGCACATCGCCGATGTAAATTGCGCTGACGCAACCAAGCAGCACGCTCGAAGCGCGCGTGACGCGATCGCGCGGGCCATGCGAGAGATTGTACAGCAGCATCGAGGCGGCGATGATGACCGTCGCCGCTGTCAGCACTTCGTTGATTTGCCTTGAGAGTAGGATGAACAGGTCGTCAGTCATGTGCGAATTTGCAAATTGCAGTAAATTGCAATCTAAATTGCAATCTAAATTGCAATCTGTATCTGCATAACGCCTTACAGGCGCACCGTCTGCCCGAAGAAGAGCGCTATATCGCCATTCGCGAAGTAGAGATCGTTATAGCCGCAGAAGACCAAGCCGTTCCTCTGGCAGAAGCAGATGGCGGGATAGTTCTTCGTCTGCACCTCGATTGAAAGATGACGCAGCTTGTGCGCTCGCGCCTGCGCATAAGCGGCGTTCAGCAGCGCCGTGCCGATCTTCTGACGGCGCGCGGCAGCGTCCACGCCTAGCTCAGCGATCTGCGCCGCGCTGCGCTCGCGCACGAAGCGCAGGATGGCGTAGCCGCGCAAGACGCCCCCCTTCTCCGCCACCAAGAAGGCGCCCGCCGTGCTTTCCCAGCTCAAGGCGGCGCTCAACAGGCTCTCGGCGCGCGGATACGTCACGCGCAGCAAGCGCGGCAGCCGCGCCGTGCGCAAGCCGATCGCAATGGCGCCGCTCTCATCGCCGCGCACGTCCACTTGCCATACGTAGTCGGTTTCGTAGGAAAGGTTGAGGGCGAGACAGGCGGGTAGATCGTCAGGCGTCGCGGCGCGAACGTTCACTGAAGCTACGCTCACCATAACTTTGTGATTCTACTCAATCTTGCGCCGAAAGTGTAGCCCGCACTTCTGTGAGCACGCCAAGGCATTCCGAAAATGCACGCCTATTCGCACTTGCGGGCAAGTTTTGCTAGCGTATAATCGCGGCAAGGCTCAGCTATCTGCAGGAAGAGTGCGCCATGACCGAGAGACGCGATACCGAAAAACGCGATATCTTCATCAGCTATTCGCGCGCCAACACAGACTTCGCGCGCGATTTGTACGCCAAACTGCAAGCGCTCGGCTTCACGCTCTGGCGCGACCGCAACGACATGATAGGCGGCGAGAATTGGTGGCAGCAAATTCAAGAGGCGATCCGCGGCGTGCAGAACATGGTCTTGGTCATGTCGCCAGCTGCGCTAGCCTCGGAAGTGGTCGCCGATGAATGGCGCTACGCCAGGCAAGTCGGCACGCGCGTCATCCCCGTCCTCGCTGAGGACGTGGACTTCAACACGGTGCCGCGCTGGATGAAGAAGCGCGATTGGTACGACTTCCGCGAAGGCGCCCCCGAGCGCGACCTGATCTGGGAGAAATTCATCGCGCTGCTGCGCAAGCCGTACGAGCGCCGCCGCGTGCCGTTCTCTGCGCCCGCCAAGCCCGAGCACTACGTCGAGCGCCCCGACATCTTCCGGCGCGCCAAGGAGCTCTTGCTGCGCGAGAGCGACGCCGATCAGGAGAATACAGTGGCGCTGACCACCGCCTTCCGCGGCGGCGGAGGCTTCGGCAAGACCACGCTCGCCATCGCGCTCTGCCACGACCCAGAAGTGCGCGAGCGCTTCGACGACGGCGTGCTATTCATCGTCCTCGGCGAGCAGCCGAACGTGGTGGCGCTGCTCAACGATCAGATCGCGCTGATCAGCGGCGAGCGCCCTGCCTTCACCGATCTGAACGCGGCTGCCGCGCGCTTCCGCGAGCTGGTGGACGGCAAAGACATGCTGATCGTGCTGGACGACGTCTGGGATGAAGCGCACGCCAAGCCGTTCAAGGAAGGCGAGCGCGCCGTGCGCCTGATCACCTCGCGCAGCGCGGCGATCACCAACGCGCTCGGCGCGCTCGCCTTCCTTGAACGGCTTGGCGTGCGCTTC
>JAGHYP010000075.1 GCA_017743585.1 Chloroflexota bacterium | reverse complement strand
CGACAATGGCGCGCGCCACCTGAATGCCGTCGAGCGTCTGCGTGGCAAGCTCAGCAGCCAGGACGCGGCACGTCGCCCAAGCTTTGCGCTGATCGCACAGGTTGCTCAAAATGCGCAAATGGACGCGCCCGCCGCTGATGGCGGCCACGAGCGGCGCGATCTGCTCGCAGGCAGTGTTGATGGCGTTGGCGCCCATTGCGTCGCGCACATCGTAGAGCAGATGCACGATCACCATCTCGCCGAGCGGGGTGCCCGAGAATGGGCGCACGACTACATCGCGCGCGCCGCCGCCAAGCCGCACGATTGAGGAAGTTGGATTGTTGGCGGCAGCCAGTAGACGCTCGCGCTGCGCCAGGATTCGCGCCGCCGCTGCCTGCGCATCAGGGATATCCAGCACTTGCAGCTGCCCGATCATGACCGGCTCATCGCTGCCCGCTTGGAAGCCGCCGCCCGCGCGGATCAGCTTGGCGGCGTAGCTGCAGGCAGCCACCACGCTCGGCTCTTCTGTTGCCATTGGCACTAGATAGTCGCGCCCGTTGATCAGAAAGTTAGTGGCAATGCCGAGCGGCAGCCCGAAGACGCCTATTGCGTTCTCGATCATGTAGTCGGCGTGCGCTGCGTCCAGCCCTACCGTGCCTTCCAGTGCGGCGCGCTCAGCGTCGCTCAGGGCGGCCCATTCGGCGACCAACTGTAGGCGCTCGGCGAGGCTACGTTGATAAAAAGCAGGCAATCGGCTCGATTTTCGACTGCGCGTTTCGCTCATGTCGTGACTTGATTCTGAACATCCGGCGGCAGAGCGCCTAGCCGCTCAGCGGGGCATGATAGTGCCGAAAAACTCTCAAAAACTATCAGGCTTGTGAAAAACGTCTCAAAAAGAGAGAAAAACAGGACGGCTTTGCGCCGTCCTGTTGTGCTGTGCAGTCGGAGGCTCAGTTGGACTCAGGCGAGAAGATATCCACAGCGCCCTCGACCAGTGTGCCGGGCGGGCAGTCGGTCAATGTGCTGTGTTCAACGCCGTTCGGACTCTCGATGGTGTTCATGACCAGTTCGCCATCAACAGCGTCAATCAGGATAGTGCTGCCGACCTTGAAAGTGCCTGCCAAGATGCCGTCTGAGAGCCGATCCTCTACCATGTTGGTGATGACGCGGCGCAGCGGACGCGCGCCGTACTCAGGATCGTAGCCCTTCTCGCCCAAGAGCGCTTTGGCAGCGTCGGTTATTTCAAGCTTCAGATTATGTTCGGTCAGACGCTGGCGCAGCTTGTTGATCTCCAAGTCCACGATCTGCAGGATTTCCTCGCGCGTCAGCGAGCGGAAGACAATGATGGCGCTCACACGGTTGAGGAACTCAGGACGGAAGGCGCGGCGCAGCTGCTCCAAGACTTTCTTGCGCATCTCCTCGTAGTCGCGCACTTGTTCGGCGTTCTCGTCACGCGGCGTGTTGAAGCCGAGCACATTGCCGCGCTTGATGATCTCAGCGCCTATGTTGCTGGTCATGACGATGATCGCATTGCGGAAGTCCACTTTGCGCCCGCGCGCATCGGAGAGCCGCCCTTCCTCCATGATCTGCAGCAGCATGTTGAATGCTTCAGGATGCGCCTTCTCAATCTCATCGAAGACGACAATGGAGTACGGACGGCGGCGCAAAGCTTCCGTGAGCTGGCCGGCGTCTTCGTAGCCGACGTAGCCGGGCGGCGCACCGACTAAGCGCGCAACGGTATGTCGCTCCATGAACTCGCTCATGTCCAGCTGGATCAGCGCGTCTTCGCTGCCGAACATGAACTCAGCCAGCGCCTTGGTCAGCTCGGTCTTGCCAACGCCCGTTGGGCCGAGAAAGATGAACGAGCCGATCGGGCGGCGTGGATCCTTCAAGCCAGCGCGCGCGCGGCGCACAGCCTTAGCGATAGCCTCAATCGCCTCATGCTGACCGACGATGCGCTTGTGCAGGAACTCCTCCATGTGCAGCAAGCGCTCAGATTCGTCGCCGCTGATGCTAGTGACCGGGATACCCGTCCACATCGAGACGACTTCTGCCACGTCTTCAGCGGTCAGGCGCGGCTTGTTGGTCTCAGGATTCCAGTTGGCTTTCAGAGCGCTCAGCTGCGCTGAGAGCTCGGCGGCGCGCTCGCGCAGCTCAGCGCGCTGCTCTTCATCGAGGTAAGGATTTTCCTCCAGCTCCTCGTTGATCTGGGCAAGCTCGGCTTCAGCGCGGCGCACGCGAATCGCCTCTGGCGATTTGTACATCCGGACGCGGCTGGCGCCCTCGTCAATCAGGTCAATCGCCTTGTCGGGCAGGAAGCGATCCGGTACGTAGCGCGCTGAGAGGCGTGCAGCTGCTTCAATTGCCTCTTGCGTGATCTCAATGTTGTGATGCGCTTCGTAAGCTTCCTTGATACCTCGCAGAATCTCAATTGTCTCTTCAATAGTTGGCTCATCCACGAAGATCGGCTGGAAGCGGCGCGCGAGCGCAGCATCGCTCTCGATATGCTTGCGGTACTCGTCAAATGTGGTGGCGCCGATGCACTGCAGCTCGCCGCGCGCCAGAGCGGGCTTCAGAATGTTAGCGGCGTCCACGCTGCTGCCCGCCGAGCCTGCGCCGACCAGCATATGCACTTCGTCAATGAACAGGATGCTATCCGAAGACTTGAGTTCTTCGATCACGCGCTTCAGGCGCTCTTCGAATTGACCGCGATACATCGTGCCTGCCACAAGGCTGCCCACATCTAGCTGCAGCACGCGCTTATCGAGCAGCGTAGCAGGCGTCTCGCGATTGACGATGCGCTGCGCTAGGCCTTCCACAATGGCCGTCTTGCCGACCCCAGGCTCGCCGATCAGGGCGGGATTGTTCTTGGTGCGCCGACTGAGGATTTGAATGACGCGCTCAATCTCCACGTCGCGCCCGATGACAGGGTCGAGCTTGCCCTCTTCAGCGAGCGCGGTCAGGTCGGTCGCCAGCTGGTCGACCAAAGGCGTCTTCACGCTTTGGCGGCGCGGCGCAGGCGGCGGCGTTGTGCTGCTCTGGGGCTGCGGTGTTGGCTTGCTAGGCTGAGTAGGGCTTTCTTGCAGCACGCGGCGCGTCTGTCTGCGCACATCGTCGGGCTTAATGCCGAGTCGCTTCAGCACCTCAATGGCAACGCCTTCCTCTTGGCGCACCAGACCGAGCAGCAAATGCTCTGTGCCGATGTAGTGATGCCCCATACGGCGCGCCTCTTCGAGCGCTAACTCTAGCACGCGGCGCGTGCCGGGCGAGAGATCAAGCCGCGCATTCGGCTGGCGCTGCCCAGGATGCGTCATTTGCTCCACCAGCTGTTCTACCTTGCGCGGTTCGACGCCAAGATCGCGCAAGACACGCCCTGCCACACCGCCATCTTCGCGCACCAAGCCTAGCAGAAGATGCTCTGTGCCAACATAGCTGTGTTGCATGCGTTCGGCTTCCTCTTGCGCTAGGACGAACACTCGCCGAGCGCGTTGCGTGAAGCGTTCCATTTTATTATCTGCCACGTCGAACTACCTCCATCGCCCTTGCTTTCCTACAACAGTGTTGTTATTTCGCGAAAGGCTTTTCCTTCCACGCCTATGGGCGATTGCGCCAAACTGGGACGCGGCGCAAGTTGGGAAACAAGCCGTTTCGAGCGCCACTTTCCTTCAATCTAGCCGAGCGCAATGACAACGCCTGGCGCTAGGTTACCATAATTATACGCACAACCACGCGCTCTGACGAGTCCCTTCTCTCTGAAATTTTAAAAGTGCCGCCCGAAGCGGCCGCACCCTTTGCGCCGAACTCACGTCCTCGCGGCATAACGATGGTAGCGCCCATGCAGTCCGCCATGAGTTGCGACCAGATCGCGCTGCGCGCCCCACCGCCTGCCAAAATGACTTGCACGAGAACTCGCCGAGTGCGTTGTAGCAATCGCGCGCTGCCAAAGCCGCGCCTTCATAGACCGTGAGCAGCAGATCAGCGTGCGCATGTCCATTCTCACAACAAGCACACGCTGTAGCGCAATGTGCCGCGACCTACTCAAGGCATGGCTGACGGGTTGTGGCATTCCTTGGCCGCTCAGGCACAGCCTGAGATTGGATGAGCGTCTGCTGCGATCCCAACTTGTGGCGTGGCAAAGGCAGGCGCGCTAGGTATACTCCAGTGTACTTTACGCTCAGGCTCACACATGACTTCAAAGGTGCTCGCTTATGACAACCGCAAGATCGAAGACGCCAAAGCATGCGCCGAATGCACCTGCGCCTGCCAAGAAATCAGCCAGAGAGCGCCGCGCTGAGGCAAAGCGACACCGTCAGCGGCAACAGGTTGTGGTGCTGGCGATCGTCACTGCCGCTGCGCTGATCGCGATCAGCGGCTTTTTGATCATCTCCTCGCGTCCTGTGGATGCACAGATCGCCGAGAGCATCCTCGATAAGTACACTGAGATCACTGCCAAGGGCTACTACGGCAGCACGCCTGAGGGCTTCTACTTCATCGGCAATCCTGAGGCGAAGATCACAATGGAGATGTTCTCCAGCTTCAGCTGCCCTGCCTGCCAGCAGTACAAGCGCAACTACTTCGATAACATCCGCGATAAAATCCTCAACGGCGATGTCAAGTTTGTTTACATCCCGCTCACGCAGTATGGTAGCTTTCCTTCAGAAGGCATGGTGCGCACAGCCCTCTGCGCAGGGGAGCAAGGCAAATTCTGGGAAATGCACGACGTGCTATTCGATTGGGCAGGTCGTTATGGCAGCGCAGCGAATGACGGACGCTACGGGATCTCAGGCGCCGAGAAGCTCGGCTTGGATACAAGCAAGTTCTCCAACTGCCTTGGCGATGCCAGAACGGGCGAGATCATCCGTAGGGCGGCGAATCTGGCGGCTGCGCGCGGCGTAAGCGCCACACCGACCGTCTTCCTAAACGGCACGAAAATCTACCCTGAGCGGCAAGGCGGCGCCGCCGCGCCTAGTCTGAGCGAATTGCGCGGCTTGATCGAGGCAATGGTCGCCAATTGAAGTGCGCATGGCGCATATCACTCATATCATTGTAGACGCACATCAAGACTTGGCGTGGAACATGCGCGATCTGGCTCGCGACTTCCGCCTGAGCGCTCACGCCAAGCGCAAGGCTGAGAGCGGCACGCCTGCGGCGCGGCACAACGGCTTGTGCATGACAGGGCTGCCCGAGTCGCTGCTCGGGCGCGTTGCGGTCATT
Source organism: Chloroflexota bacterium (assembly GCA_017743585.1). Classification (GTDB taxonomy): domain Bacteria; phylum Chloroflexota; class Anaerolineae; order Aggregatilineales; family UBA2796; genus CP2-2F. The sequence goes on along the minus strand of JAGHYP010000075.1, from coordinate 5,637 downwards.
TTCGCCACCATCTTCGCCAATCCACAGGGCAGCGCATACAAGCTGCCCTCACGCCACATGTACAGCACGCCCGCCGAAGCACACAAGATCGGCATGAGCCAGCTTGATTACTACTATGAGCTGGCAGATTCGCATCCGAATATCGCGCTCATCCGCGATCAAGGCGAGCTGGAGCGCGTGCTTGCCACGTGGCGACCTGACGTGCCATTTGAGCAGCATCAGGTTGGCTTGGTGGTGCTGATGGAAGGCGCCGACCCAATCCGCGAGCCGAAAGCCTTTGAAGAGTGGTATGAGCGCGGCGTGCGGATCGTCGGCCTGGCGTGGAGCCAGACGCGCTACAGTGGCGGCACAGCGGCGCCGGGTGGCTTAACTAAGCTGGGGCGCGAGCTGCTGGAAGTGATGGCGAGCTTCCGCGCTGTGCTGGACGTGAGCCACATGGCGGAGCGAGCGTTTTTCGAGGCGCTTGATGCATATGACGGGCAGATCATCGCCAGCCACAGCAATCCGCGCCGCTTCTGCGACTCAGATCGGCACCTGAGCGACCTGATGATCCGTCGTCTGGTCGAGCGCGGCGGCGTGATAGGCGTTGTGCCGTACAACGCTTTCATGTGGCAGCCTGAGCAGAAGCCTTTGCGCAAAGCAGACGCGCCGCTGAGCCGAGTGGCAGAGGTGATCGATTACATCTGCCAGATCGCAGGCTCGGCGCGGCACGTCGGCATCGGCACAGATTTCGACGGCGGCTTCGGCGCAGACGACACGCCCGACGGCTTGGATACAGTCGCTGATCTGCTCAGCCTTGCGCCGTTGCTAGCAGCGCGCGGCTACAGCGAGGCAGACATCGCGGCGATCCTGAGCGGCAACTTTCTGGGCGTGTTGCGCGCAGCCTTGCCGTGAGCCAGTCATGCTTTTCCATGGCGCTCTCAGTGCCAAGCACAGCGTGTAGCTCATGCGCGCCTGTGTTAGACGGCGCGCCGAATCGCAACGTGACTGTTCCCTGACTCTCAGCAGGCGAGCCATCTGCGCATGTTACTCGCGTGTTACTACCGAGTTAGCGAAGTTATTGCCCGCTAACTAAAAGTCTGTGATCGGCGCGGCATTTGGCAAAAGGCAAGGGCGCCAGTGTGATGCGCAGCACTGATTGCAGCGAGGAGCTCAGTCCTGCGTCGCACACGCGTTGCGCCGCTGTGGGGTGACCAGTCATGCTTGCTTGCATAGCTTGGCGACGCTCAGCCCAAGACAGAGTCACGAGGTCAGAGACCTCAGCCTGCGCTGCGGCGATGCGCGCGTTTGACGTTCTATCTCTGGCAATGTACAATGCCTAGGTATAGGGCTTGCTTTCGCCCCATTGTTAGGAATTGCCTATGACCAACAGATCGATCAAGCGTAATGGCAAAATGCAGTGGTATCGCGCGGATTTGCACATTCACACGCCTGCCTCTGCCGATTATCAAGAGCCGAATGTCACTTATTTGGACATTTTGCGCCGCGCTGAGATGCGCGGCTTGGATATTATCGCCTTCACTGACCACAACACTGTTGCCGGCTATGCCGCGATGTACAATGAGATCAACTTGCTGGAGCTGCTCGTGAGCCGCGATCGGGCCACGCCCGAAGAGCGCCGCCGCCTAGCTGAGTATCGCCGCCTGCTCGATAAAATCCTGGTGCTGCCCGGCTTTGAGTTCACTGCCACGTTTGGCTTCCACGTGTTGGGCATTTTCTCGCCTGCCATGCGCGTGCGCCAAATCGAGCATATTCTGCTCAGCTTGCACGTGCCTGAGCAAGCGCTTGATTTAGGATTGACCAACATTGGCGCTTCGTCCGATGTATTGACCGCCTACCGCATGATCAACGAAGCGGGCGGCATCGTGATCGCGGCGCATGCCAACTCAACGCATGGCGTGGCAATGCGCGGCTTCGATTTCGGCGGGCAGACGCGCATCGCCTACACCCAAGACCCTCACTTGCACTGCCTCGAGGTCACGGATTTGGATCGGCGCGGGCGCGGCACAACTGCGCGCTTCTTCGACGGCACTAAGCCTGAGTATCCGCGCCGCATGCGCTGCATTCAGGGCTCAGATGCACATCGCCTCACCAAAGATCCGCGCAACGAGAAAAATTTGGGCATCGGCGACCGCATCACGGAAGTGCTGCTGACAGAGCGCAGCTTTGAAGCATTGCGCGAGATGTTCACCAGCAACGATTTTGCGCGCTCGCGCCCTTACTTCGGCGGCCAGGAGGTCTACGATTATGTGCAGATGGCGCGTGAGGCAGGCCCGAGCATCGTGCAAGCTTTTCACGAGAGCATGGCGCGGCAAGGCGGCAAACTCTACGCCGTGATCGCTGATGTGTGCGCCTTTGCCAACACCAACGGCGGCACGATCTATATCGGCGTCTCAGCCGACCCAACGGCAGTGCCAGTTGGGGTCAGCGACATCGGCGAGAGCATTGAGATTTTGCGCACAGAGATCGCGCGCAGCATCAATCCACCGCTTGAAGTTGAGATTGACGCCCAAGAGACTGCGGGCAAGCCAGTCATTCGCATTCAAGTGCCGCGCGGCGCCGATGTGCCATATGCGGTTGACGACAACAAAATCTACGTGCGCGAAGAGGCAGAGACCTGTTTAGCAGTGCGCGATGAAATCGTGCGCCTTGTGCTGAGCCGCGCGCAACGCGGCGCCCCGCCTATTGAGATCACCAAGAGCCCTGAGAAATCCGCCGCAACTGTGGACGCCGCAAGCGCCTTGGCCACCGAGGAGCCGCTTCCAGAGTCTGTGGCACAACCTGAGCCGATCGCCATCAGCGCCCCTGAGGCAGCCGCCGAAGTGCCTGCCGAGCCCGCCAAGCGGGTGCGGCGTACAAGAACTGCGCAGAAGCCGCCTCTCGCCAATGCGCGTGAAGACGCTGCATTGATCGGCGTGCCGCGCACAGGCGTTGAGATCATCGGCACGGAGACGCGTAAAGGCGAGCAGTATCACATCATGCGCGACCTGCGCAACGGCAGCATTGTTAAGAATGTCACGCGCACATCGGCGCGGCGCTTGTGGCACTACGCAATCATAGAACATGAGACCAACCCTGTAGACCTGAGTCGCGTGCAGTGGTCGGGCAATGTTGGCTTGTGGAAGCGCTACAGGCGAGGCGGCGTCGTCCGCTACGATCTGGTGATGACCGAGGGCAGACACACGCGGGTCTTTTACGGCGTGACTGAAGACGGGATGCAAGGCGTTTGGGCGCAATTCATCAGCGATGAAGAGCCTGACATCGTCGAAGAGGCGACCGACAATTAGCCGGATGCGCGATGTATTGCTTGGCGGCGCGAGATCACCGTTGACGAACTGAGCGCGCTATGCTATATTAGGCGCAACCGCCCGGGATAGCCAAGTGGTCTAAGGCAGCTGACTGTAAATCAGCCATTCGGTGGTTCGAATCCTCCTCCCGGGACAGCAAAGCCTGTAAAACGCGAGCTTTTCCCGTTGCGGCCGAGAGGTGGCGAGCTGCGCGGCAGTCTCTCTTGACCGCACGCGGCCTAGCAGCGTCGCCACGAGCGTCTCAATGCGGCTGAGCGCAGCTATGGCGATCTCAATAGCCTGTCAGTCACCTGCGAGCAGCGCTGCTCGCACTTTTGAATTCCAGCTTCTCAGCTGCTCAGTTCCATTGCTGCCACGCGCGGCTGTAATAACGCACTAGCACAGGGTTATCCAGCGTATTGATGGCAGTCGGCAGCTCCGCCATATCGGGATCGAACACGCGCGCACTCTCCAGCACAGGGGGCGTTAGGTAGCGCAGGGGCAGTTTTTCGGGCAGTCGCAGAGTTGGCGGGCGGCGCGGCGCGCCTAGCACAAAGCCCCACTCGCCAAAAGAAGGCACGTGAGCGCGCAACGGCAAAACCTGAAAATCGGCAGCGCGGATTGTGTTGACGATGCACCAAAACGCCTCGCGCGCGAAGTACGGCGACGTCGCCTGTGTGACGAAGGCGCCATCCGGCGAGAGCCGACGCGCCAACAAGCGATAGAACTGCTGGCTGTACAGTTTGCTCAGATTCTCATTGTTCGGATCGGGCAGATCGATGATCACCACAGAATAGACCATGTCGCTGCGCTCGATGAACTCATAGGCGTCCATGTTGATGACGACCAGACGCGGATCGGCGAATGCGTCGCCGTTCAACTGCCGTAGGATCGGAAACGTCCGCGCCAGCTTCGTGATCGCGGGGTCAAGGTCAACGACGATCACGCGCTGCACGTCGGGATATTTCAGCACCTCGCGCGCTGCCAAGCCATCGCCGCCGCCTAAAATCACCACTGTCTCGCGACTGCGCGCCGCCATCATGGCAGGATGCACCAACATCTCGTGGTAGCGATGCTCGTCGCGGCTGCTGAACTGCAAATTGCCGTCCAAGAAGAGCCGCACGTCCTCGCCGCCGCGCGTGATCACGATCCTTTGATAACTGGATTGCTCGCGATAGATGATCACGTCCTTATAGAGCTGCTGCTCGAACAGCCGCACGATATCAGTTGAGAGAATGCCGCCCGCCAGCATCAGCGCGCCGATGCCGAAGGTCAGCGGCCACAGGCGCAAACGCCATCTGCGCTGCAAACGCGCCTTGAACATTTGCAAGCAAATCGCCGCCACACTGATGTTGAACAAGCCCATCCAGAAAGCAGTCTGTGTGACGCCGAACAACGGCAGCATGACGAGCGGAAAAGCGAGCGAGGCGATCAGCGCGCCGATGTAATCCACGGAAAGCACATCGGCGAGCGCTTTGCCCAAATCAGCGCGATATGCCACGATGCGCGTCAGCAGCGGAATCTCCAGCCCGATGCACACGCCAATGGCGAGGATCAGGCCGATCATGATTGGATAGTAGTAGTCGCTGAGCGCAGTGTACGCCGCATAAAGCGCCGCTGCCGAGATGCCGCCGAAGAAGCCTGTCAGCAATTCGACGATCACAAACCAGAGCGGTTCGTCGCCGCGAATGCGCCGCGAGAGCAGCGCGCCTAAGCCCATTGCGAACAGGAAAAAGCCAATTGTGATCGAGAACTGCGTGACGCTATCGCCCAGCAGGTAACTGCTCAGCGTCGCCACGATCAGCTCATACGTGAGCGCGCAAATCGAGATGATCAGCACTGCCGCCAAGAGCGTCGCGCGCTGACTTGGAGTCACGCTGCGCGCCGCAACGGCTACCTGAGCTGCCTCTATCTCCTGAGGCTCACTTGCCACTGCCCGGACCGCCGCCTAACACGATCACGCCGCCCACACTGCCCGACCGCACTGATACATTGCCCGCGCGCACTGCGCCAAAGCCGGTGTACGCGACGTAAGCTGTCAGGCCAAGCGCTGCGGCCAAGACAATAACTGCAATCACTACTGTCAAGCTACGCAATATTGTCTCCTACTTTTACTTTCGCTTGAACACTGCGCCTGCGATCATCAGAGTTACACCGAGCGCGCCGACGCCGATCGCGTAGATCAAGAACGGCGTGGATAAGATCACGTTGCGCCGCAAGGTCACCTCAACTGTCATGCCCGTGATGGACGGCGAGCTTTCGCTGAAGTTCAGCTCGATCTCGTGCCGCCCGCTCTGATCGACGACAAAAACCGCGCTGCCAGAGCTATCGCGCTCAGACCAGTAGCCAT
>JAGHYP010000074.1 GCA_017743585.1 Chloroflexota bacterium | reverse complement strand
CCATTGATATTGACGAACTGAACGTGATGCAAGGATGAGGGGGATGTGGAAGTAATCGCGTCGTTTGTCCCGTTAGTGGTGATCTTTCCTTTCGTCGGCGCGCTGCTCAACTTGTTTTTAGGTCGCTACCTGAGCGAGAAGTTGATCGGCGCGATTGCGACAACGGCGGCAGGCTTGGCTTTTGCGGTCGCGGCGGTGATGACGGTTGGCATCACGGCGCACGGCTATGAAGCAGTGGTGGTCAACCCGCCGATTCTCGATAGCTGGCTGTACATCCCATCTGCCGCCATTAACATCCCGTGGCAGATGCGCGTGGATACGCTCAGCCTGACGATGATGTTGGTGGTGAGCGGCGTCGGGGCGCTGATCCATCTGTATGCCATCGGCTACATGCACGGAGACCCGCGCTTTGCGCGCTTCCTCGTCTACCTGAACCTGTTCCTCGGCTTCATGCTGATCTTGGTGACGGGCAACAACTTTTTGATGATGTTCGTCGGCTGGGAAGGCGTGGGCTTATGTTCGTTTCTGCTGATCGGCTTTTGGTTCGATAAAAAGCATGGCGAGGGCTGGCGGAATAGCAACGCAGCGCGCAAGGCGTTCATCGTGAACCGCGTGGGCGACTTCGGCTTGCTGATGGCGATTTTCCTGATCTTCTGGACGTTCGGGACGCTCGATTACTACAAGCCGAACGAGGTGCTGCACATCGGAGGCAAGAAAGCGGCGCTGGATGTGCCTATCCGCGAAGGCGGCGGCGAGTCAGGCGCGCAGAAAGGCGTCTTCGCGCAGACCGAAGCATGGCTTGAAGAAGGCGGTCATGTTGTCTCCTTCGGCGCCTTCGAGCTGCCTTTCGAGACGGTCGTGACGTTGATTGCGCTCTTCATGCTGCTCGGCGTGACGGGCAAGAGTGCGCAAATTCCGCTCTTTGTCTGGTTGCCAGACGCTATGGCAGGCCCGACGCCTGTCAGCGCGCTGATCCACGCCGCCACAATGGTCACTGCTGGCGTGTATCTGATCGCGCGCACGAGCATGCTGTATCAGGCGGCGCCGCTGGCCTCGGCGCTCGTCACCATTGTTGGCATTGCCACGGCTTTGATGGCGGGCTTCATCGCGCTTGGGCAATGGGATATCAAACGGGTGCTGGCGTATTCAACAGTCAGCCAGCTTGGCTTCATGGTGGCGGCGGTCGGTTTGGGCGGCTATGCGGCGGGCATGTTCCATCTGATCACGCACGCCTTCTTCAAGGCGCTGCTGTTCTTAGGCAGCGGCTCAGTGATCCACGCGATGGAACACGGACATCATCGCGCGCGCGCGCGCGGCGACTCCGAGCATGGACGCGCGGCCCATGAACACGAGCGTGAATACGATCATGAACACGATCATGCGCATGATGAAGCGTTCGATCCGCAAGATATGCGCAACATGGGCGGCTTGGCACGCCGCATGCCGATCACATTCGTCACTTACCTGATCGGCGCTCTGGCGCTAGCGGGCATCTTCCCACTGGCGGGCTTCTGGTCGAAAGATGAGATTTTGGGCAAGGCGTTCAACGCGGGCTTCAACGAGGGCAAGCTGGAAGGCCTGCTGGCGCTCGGCGTGTTGCTGGCAGCGGCGGGTTTCACTGCCTTCTACATGTGGCGGCAGATCAAGTTGGTCTTTTTAGGCGTGCCGCGCACGGAGGCCGCTGCCGCTGCCACTGAGTCCAGCCCTATCATGACCATTCCGCTCATCGTGTTGGCGGCGCTGACCATTTTCGGCGGCGCGCTGAACTTTCCACTAGGCGTGAACGGCGTTTTGGTGCTGGGCGTGCTGTTCATCACGGCAGGTTTCTGGCTGCTGTGGGCGCTGCCGAGCGTGCGGTTGTTCTTCCTCGGCCGCGCTGAGCCAGTGACGAGCTTGCCGAGCGTGAGGCCTGCTTTCCGCCTGCTGGTGATCGGCTCGGCAGCCGCTTTCATCGCGAGCGGCGCGGCGATTGCGTTCGTGCCGTCGCTCGGCGCCAGCTATCCGCTCGAAGTGCTTGTGCTGTGGCTAGAACACAGCGTGCCATACACCAAAGGCTTGGCGCTTAATCCGTTTTTGGCGATTGTAGCGCTCGGCATCGGCATTGGCGGCATTCTGCTGGCGCAGCGCGTGTACAGTCCATCTGCGCTCGCCGAAGGCAATCAAGACGCCCTAGAGGTGCGGCCAGACACGCGACCTGCGTTCCAATTGGCAAACGCCAAGCTCTACTGGGATGAGACCTACGCGCGTCTCATTGAGCAGCCGTACAATCGCGCTGCCGCTTGGTTGGCGCACAAGCTGGACTGGGAGTTCTGGCACGACCGCTTCCATCACACAGTCTTTCGCGATTTCTATCGGCGCGCTGCGGATTTCATTGCCACGCCTGTGGATCGTGGCGCAATCGATCAAGGTTTCCTGCGCATTGCGCAGGCTGTGGCGCAGGCTGCAGCGCGGCTGCGGACTGTGCAGACGGGCTACGTGCGGACGTATGTGTTCACCATGCTCTTCGGTGTGGTGCTGGTGATGCTCATCCTGCTGCTGCCGCTGCTGAGGCAATAGGCGGCGAACAGGCAAAGGCAATTTGAGGGGATATCATGGAAAAGAACGACATGCTGATTAACATCGTGCTGTTCTCGCCGCTGGTCGGGATCGTCCTGCTGTTGATCATGGGACGGGCGCGGGAAGAGCGCGTCAAGTGGGTGGCATTGGTCTCCTCGCTGGTCACGCTGGCTTTCTCGCTAGTGCTGCTGAGCGCTTTCGATCAGAGCAAGGCGGGAATGCAGCTGGAGAACTTGGGCGAGTGGTTCCGCTTGGGCAATTATGTCGTCAGCTATTACGTCGGCGTAGACGGCTTGAGCATCCTGCTGGTGTTGCTGACGGCGTTCCTCATGCCATTGGCGATCCTGTTCTCGCTCTATCACGTCAGGGATCGCGTGCAGCTGTACTACTCGTTCCTGCTGCTGCTCGAGTTCGCCATGATCGGCGTGTTCGTGGCGCAAGACCTGTTCTTGTTCTATGTGTTCTGGGAAGTCTCGCTGGTGCCGATGTATTTCCTAGTTGGCATCTGGGGGTCGGAGCAGCGGATTTACGCGGCGGTCAAGTTCTTCCTGTACACAATGGCAGGCTCGATCCTGATGCTGCTCGCCATCCTGTGGATGGGCAACTACTTCGGCACGTTCAACGTGATGCAGATCAAGGCGGCGGTTGAGGCCGCTGCAAGCACGCCGCAGGGCGCCTTTCCGAGCGCAGTGACCGAGCTGCTGCTCTTCTTAGGCTTCTTCATCGCCTTCGCCATCAAAGTGCCGATTTGGCCGTTGCACTCATGGCTGCCTGATGCGCACGTGCAAGCGCCAACTGCCGGCTCAGTGATCTTGGCGGGCATCTTGCTCAAGCTCGGCACGTATGGCTTGGTGCGCTTCAATCTCGGCTTGTTTCCACAGATGTCAGTGACGCTGGCGCCGATCATCGGCGTGCTGGCGGTCATCGGCATCATCTATGGCGCGTGGGTCAGCTACGCGCAGACAGACGTAAAGAAATTGGTCGCCTACTCGTCTATCAGCCATCTAGGCTTCGTGGTGCTGGGCATCTTCGCGCTGAACGCGGCAGGCATCAGCGGCGCGACTTTGCAGATGATCAATCATGGCATCAGCACAGGCGGCTTGTTCTTGATGGTCGGCATGCTCTACGAGCGGCGTCACACCAAGGCGATTGACGCCTTTGGCGGCGTCTGGAAAGTGATGCCCGTCTTCAGCGGCCTAGCGCTCGTCATCACGCTCTCCAGCATGGGCTTGCCGGGCTTGAACGGCTTCGTGGGCGAGTTCACCATCTTGCTCGGCACGGCGGGCTCGCCTGTGCTTGGCTTGCTCTTCGCGTTCTTCGGCACCATCGGCGTGGTTTTGGCAGCGGTCTACCTGCTGTATATGTGGAACAAGGTCTTCATGGGCGAGTACAAGGCACCGGCAATGGCTGCGCAGGGCGAATTTGCGCTTGTCCCAGCGGCAGGCGGCGGACATGAAGGCGAAAGTGAGGACGTCCACGCAGCGCACCCGCACGGACATGACGACGATCACGGGCGCAGCGGCGCGAATCCGTACACGCCGCTGACTTGGAACGAGCTGACGGCGCTGGTCGCAGTGGTGATCGCCGCGCTCGTGATCGGCTTGTATCCGCGCCCGTTCTTCGGCTACATGGACGCCTCAACAGCGGCAACGGCAGCTGAGCTGGCGCGTTACATCCCAAGCACGGCGGCGCAGAGCGTGCAGGTGGAATGAGCCATGCTTGATCCGGCGGCAATGAACATCGGCGTGACTTTTCCCGCGCTCTCGCTAGCGCTCGGCGCGTGCATCCTGCTGATCGTCGATCTCTCCGTGCCAAAAGAGCGCAAGGGGATCACGTTGACGCTCGCGCTGATCGGCGTCGGCGTCTCGTTCGCGATCACATTGCTCTCGCTGGGCGAGCGAAGCACGGCGTTCATGGGCATGTATCTCGCCGACGCCTTCACAGGGCTGGTCAACTTGGTGGTGCTGGCGGCGACCTTCATCGGATTGCTGATCGCCTACGACTATCTGCAGCGGACAGGCATGAATCGCGGCGAGTACTATCCGCTGTTGCTGATGAGCGCCTCAGGCGCGATGTTCATGGGGGCGGCAGGCGATTTGGTCACGCTGCTGGTGGCGATTGAGCTGCTCTCGATTCCACTCTACATCCTCTCCGGCTTTAGGCGACCTGAGCTGCGCTCGGAAGAGAGCGCGATGAAGTACTTCTTGCTCGGCGCTTTCTCAAGCGGCTTCTTGGTCTACGGCATTGCGCTGGTGTATGGCGCGCTCGGCACGACCAACTTGAGCGAGATTTTCGCGCGCGTGCAGGCGGAGCAATACCTCTCGCCGTTCTTGTTGCTGGTTGGCGTAGCGCTCTTGCTGGTTGGACTCGGCTTCAAAGTGGCAGTCGTGCCGTTCCATGTGTGGACGCCTGATGTGTATCAAGGCGCGCCAACGGCTGTGACGGCTTACATGAGCGTCACGGCGAAAGTCGGCGGCTTTGCCGCGCTGCTGCGCTTGACGACGGTCGCCTTGCCGACGTTCACGGTTGGGGCGCTGCCTGAGGTGGCGCCCGAGCAGACGGTGCTGATCCACGCGGCATGGCAGGATACAGCCGCGATCCTCGCCGCGCTGACCATGATTCTGGGCAACTTCGTGGCAATCGCGCAGCGGGACATCAAGCGGCTGCTGGCATACTCGAGCATCGCGCACAGCGGCTACCTGATGATGGCGGTCGCAGCCGCAGGCACGTTCCAAGTGAGAGGCGATGAGTTCGGCACGCCAACTATCTCGCTCGTCTTGGCGGAAGAAGCGCTGCGCGGCGCGCTGATCTACCTCGCGGCGTACGCTTTCACCAACATCGGTGCGTTCGCGGTCGGCATAGCGGTTGAGCGCAGCGATGCGACGGGAACGCTCTTGGATGATTTCGCAGGGCTAGGGCGCGCCAAGCCATTCCTCGCGGCTGCTATGACCATCTTCATGCTCAGCTTGACGGGCATCCCGCTGACGGGCGGCTTCGTTGGCAAGTGGTTTGTTTTCTTCAGCACGCTGAACGCAGGCTTGAGCTTGCTGGCGCTGATCGGCGTCTTGACCAGCGTGGTGAGCGCGTACTACTATCTGCGCGTGATTGTCAAGATGTGGCTGGAGAGCGGCGAGGGCGAGGCGAGCGCGCCGCCGCGCTTGGCAGGCGCTATCGCTTTTTGCACAGCCGCGACCTTGACCATAGGCATCTTGCCGACCGTCGTCGCTGGCTTTGCTGAGAGCGTCACGTTGGCGCTCATCCGCTGATGAGAATTCATACGCTCTACTGAATGCTTCGGCGCGGCGTCTGGCGATGCCGCGCCATTTCCTCGCGCAAGCGCTGAGATTTTCACAGGCAGCGCGTGTATTATCTCAGCGTCACTCTGTGAACCTCAGTGAACCTCATAGCGTGTAGAAACAACCGCCTATGGCTGCCCAGTCTACTCCCGTTGAATCCGTGACACAGCGCCGCTGGTTCGTGCCGCTGTTGGTCGCTTTGATCTTCGCCATCGGCGCTTACTTCCGATTCGTCGGGCAGAATTGGGACGATTTCACGCACCTGCATCCTGATGAGCGCTTTCTGACGCAGGTAGCAGAGGCGATCAACGGGCGCTTGAATTTGACAACGCCTGACCCTGCGGCGCGCGCTGAGCAGTATGCGCTATGCCGCGAGCGCTACCCCGATCGGGATGGCGTCGGCGATTTCTTCGACTCGCAATGCTCGAACTGGTATCCCAAAAATGTTGGCTATGGGCTGTACGTCTATGGCGAGCTGCCGCTCTTCACAGTGCGCATTGTGGCTGAGCTAACTCGAGCAGTGCATTACGAGATAGCGCGGCAGACGCCTGATACAGCTGACGACGTGATCGCCTTAGCGTGGACAAGCTACAACGGCATTCATCTGGTCGGGCGGAGCGTCTCTGCGGTAGCCGATCTGCTCTCGCTGCTGATGGTCTTCGTCATCGGGCGCATGGTCTACAACAAGTGGGTCGGCGTATTGGCGATGGCGCTCTACGCGGCGTCGGTGCTGCCGATTCAGCTCTCGCATTTTTGGACAACGGATGCCTTCACCAGCCTGCCTGTGCTGATCGCGATGTTCTTCGCCATACGCTTCATGCGGCGCGCGCAGCTGATGGATGCGGTCGGTTTTGGCGTCGGCATGGGCATGGCGATCGCCAGCCGCATCAATGTGGCGCCGCTCTTCGGCGTGATGGTGGTCGCGGCGATTGTCCACGCGATGCCCGCCTTCGGGCGGCGCATTGCGCGCTTTGAGCGCAGCTATCTGTTGCAACAGACGGCGACAGGCGTTTTGGTGGCGCTGGTTGCAACATCGGTGGTCTTCCGCTTCGCCAATCCGCATGCGTTCACAGGCGGCGCGGGCATCTTAGGCGTCTTCAACATCTTGCCCTACCGTCCGTTCCTAGATGATGTGGCGCAGGCGCAATACCTGACGAGCGGACAGGCAGATTTTCCGCCGAACCATCAATGGGCGAGCCGAACGCCGTATGTGTTCGCAGCGCAGAACATCATCCTCTGGGGCATGGGCGTGCCGCTCGGCTTGGCGAGTTGGCTTGGTTTGGCGTGGGCGCTGTGGCAGATCGTGCGCGCGCGGCAAGGCTGGACGCGGCACGTGCTGATTGTGGCGTGGCTCGTCGCGTACTTCGCTCTCATCGGGCGGCTGTGGGTGATGACGATGCGCTACTACATGCCGCTCTACCCGTTCCTAGCGCTGATGGCAGCTTGGGCGCTCTGGGAGCTGTGCGAGCGCGGGCGGCGCGCCTTGCAACAGAATCCGAGCGGCATGGCGCGCTTCGCCTATCGCATGCGCCTCGCCGCCCTGATCTTCGTGGTCGCTTTCACGTACCTTTGGGCAGGCGCTTTCACCAACATCTATCGGCGGCAGCTGACTCGCGTGGAAGCCTCACATTGGGTATATCGCAACGTGCCGTCGGCTATCTCGCTCACCTTGCGGGCGGAGAATGGCGAGACGTACTTGATCAACGCGCCGATCAGCACGCCTTCGGTCAGCGCCAGCGTGAGCCGCTACACAGACGGCGCGCGCTTCGCCACGCCATTGCCGCCGCTCAACGCGCCCGTGCGCGTGGATCGCGTGATCGCCAACCGGCTGTACAGCCCGCCGAGCGATGCACAAATCAAGACGTTCTGGGCGGCGCTCGCCACAGATGCAGCAGGCCTGCAAGTGCTTGGCGTGACCAGCTTGAGCGGCACGTTCAGCACGGATGAAGGTCTGGGCAAAAGTTACACGCTGCGCTTTGAGAAGCCAATCGATCTGCTGCCCAACACGAGCTACTACCTGTTGACGTGGAGCGACGGCGCGCTCTCGGCAGTGCGGTTGAGCCTTGCCGAGCATGATTTCACGCTCGCAGACGGCGAGAGCGTTGTGGCAAGTTTGCAGCTCTCTGCGTTCGATAACCACCTCGCCTTCACGGGCGAGCAGGCGAGCACGCTGATCAGCAGCAACGCCGCGCAAGCGAACTTCACAGCGCCGCTCTCAGGCATCATTCGCAGCGTGGACTTAGCGCACGCCTTAAACCCATTGAATGACGGGCGCGCGATTCCCTTGCGCGCCGCTATCCTCGATGCGGAGAGCGGCACAGTGCTGGGCGAAGGCACGCTGCGCGCCGCGCTGGATAGCGTGCCATACTCGCCGTACGGTCGGTCGGTGCGCATTGCGCTTGATCAGCCGATCGCGGTCAAGGCTGAACAACGGCTGCGCGTGCAGATCAGCTCGCTTGATGGCAGCTTGGCGCGCTTGACAGGCAGCGTGATCGCCACTGAGGGAGCGTGGGATGATCCCGTGCCGCAAAAGGTGTGCGCGCTGCCGCCTGAGCTGCCATTGCCACAGCCGCCCGGCCTGTACACGCTGGCGGATTGCCGCGGCATCGATCCTTGGGGGACGTATTATCGCGGCGTTGAGCTGTACATGGCAATGGAAGACGACTTCCAGAAGCGCGAGGTGCTGCAGAAGGCGCTCGATGAGGCTGATTACGTCACTATCAGCAGCAATCGCTTCTACGATGCGCTCTCGCGCATCCCGACGCGCTTCCCGATGAGCATCGCCTTCTACAACGCGCTCTTCAAAGGCGAGCTCGGCTACGATCTGGTCGCAGTCTTCAACAATTCTTTCGAGATTTTCGGCATCCCGATCTCGGATCAGCACCTGCCCTTCTACGAGAGTCCTGCGTGGCTGAATGAGTTCGAGGCAGAAGAGGCATTCCACGTCTACGATCACCCCGCCGTCATGATCTTCAGGAAAAATCCTGAGCGTTATACGGCTGAGCGCGTGGCGGCCATCTTGAATAGTGTGCCGCTCAACGCCAATCCGACGCTCCAGATGGAAGACGCAACCATTGTGAATGTGATTCGCTGGGGCGCTTATCAGGCGAGCCGAGCGCCGACTGCTTTCATGATGACGGACGAGTTGCGGAAAGTGCAGGAGTCGGGCGGCACTTGGTCAGAGCTATTCAACCGTGAGGCGCTCATCAACACATCGCCTGTGCTGAGCGTTGTGCTGTGGTGGCTGACGATCATGGCGTTCGGCTGGGCGATCGCGCCACTGCTCTTCGTCTTGCTGCCCGGCTTGCCTGATCGCGCCTATCCAATGGCGAAGATCAGCGGCATGTTGGTTGTTGCATGGTTAGCATGGGCAGGCGGGACGCTGCGGCTGCCGTTGTGGAGCAGCAGCGGATTGCTCTTGCTGCTAATCGGTCTGGCGCTGCTCAGCGCGTGCGTCGCGTGGTCGCGGCGCGCCGAGCTGATAGCATGGCTGCGCTTGAACGGGCGCTATGTGCTGATCGTCGAGGCGATCACGGCGACGCTGTTCGTGGCGTTCGTCTTCGTGCGTCTCGGCAACCCCGATCTGTGGGCGCAGGTGCTGGGCGGCGAGAAGCCGATGAATTTCGCTTATTTCAACGCTGTGTTGCGCTCTAGCGTCTTCCCTGCTTATGACCCGTGGTATGCAGGCGGCTATCTGAACTACTACTACTTCGGCTATGTGCTGGTCGGCGCGCCGACCAAGCTACTGGGCGTGATGCCGAGCATCGCTTACAACCTGATCGTGCCGACGTTGTTCGCGCTGACGGGCATCGGCGCGTTCTCGCTCGCCTTCAACCTAGCGGCGGCGCGCTGGCGCTTTCCGCGCGCGGAAGGCTCGGCTGAGCGCAGCGCACCCCTGCGCGAGCGCGTGCAGCACGCACTGCGCACGCCAGCAGCCAGTCCATATATGGCAGGCACGTTAGCGCTCTTGCTGTGCGTGGTGCTGGGCAACTTGGATACGCCACGCGTCTTCCTGACAGGCGTACAGCGCGCCGGCGGCTGCGCCAGCACAAGCGATATGTATCTATGGAAGTTAGATCAGTTTGTGGCGCAAAACGGCAGGCAACCGACGCCTGAAGAATCGTCTAAGCTGCTGCTCGCGGCGCAGAGGCCAAGCCTTGTCGATCAAGTGTTATTCGGTTTCTATAACATTGGACGCGCAGTCGAGTGCTTCGGGCGCGGCATTGATCAACTGATGCAAGGCGCTCTCCTGCCGATCGGGCCTGAGCGGTGGTACTGGGGGCCGCGCAGCGTGGTTGGCGAGCTGCCGAACAACAGCAACGAGATCAATGAATTCCCATACTTCACGTTTGTCTTCGGCGATCTGCACGCGCACATGATCGCGCTGCCGATCACCCTCCTCGCCTTAGCGTGGCTGATGAGCGAAGTCTTCGTGAGCGGCAGGATGCGGCGCGCCACGTGGATCGCGATCGCGGCGACGGCGCTCGGCGGCTTGAGCATAGGCATTTTGCGCGCTACCAACACTTGGGATTGGATCACATACCTGCTCTTGGGCATGGCCGGCTTGCCGTTCGCCATTCTGCTGCGCCGCGATAAGCTGACGCGGGCAAATTTGACGGCGTGGATTGCCCAAGTGGTGTGGCTGTTCATCGCGCAGTGGCTTGCCGCGCTGCCATTCATGGCGTTCCATGCCACGTCTTACAGCTCGTTCAAGGCGTTCTTGGGCAATAAGACGCCGATCTGGGCATTTTTCACCATGCACGGCGTGTTCCTGTTCGTCGCGATCTCGCTACTGGTCTGGCAGACGGCACGGCTGTTGCGCGCGATGTACCTGCGCGATCTGGCGGGGCGTTTCGTGCCTGTAGCCCTGATCGTAGGCGGGAGCGGCGCTGTGCTGCTGCTCGCTCTGTTCATGGCGACCGTGCCGCTGCGCGTCGCTTTGGTGGATATGCCGATTCCGTTAGCGCTAGTGCTGGTGC
>JAGHYP010000073.1 GCA_017743585.1 Chloroflexota bacterium | reverse complement strand
GCCAAGGTCTTGGCGGATGAAATTCAGCGCCCCGTAATTCGGCAGGGCGTGAACGACCGTCAGGCGGAAAGTGTTTTCGTCGGCGAAAGGCGTCAGATCGAGCGGCACGTTCAGCAAGCGCAGGTCGTCAGGCGTGCCGGCGACGATATATGCCGCAGCGCGGTCGGCTTTCAAGCTGAGCGGCAGCGCTAGGAGCGGCGTCGCGCCGCTCTCAAACGGGCTCGGGCACTCAGGCTCAGCGCACGCCGCGAAGATCAGCAGGTTGTAATCGCCTGCGCGCAGCGTCTGGATAGGCGTCGCGTCGCCGTAGCTTAGGTTGGCTGCCACGCGCTGTTCATTCAGGTAGATATCCACAGCGGGCGCGTTTGCCACGGCGTGAATGAAGCGCGCCTGCGGCGGCTGGGGCTGCGGCGCAAGCGTTCCGAGCTGTCCTTGCGCCACTGCTAGGAAGACCACGACCAAGAAAATGGTGCTGAGCGCCACAGCGCCGCTGGCGAGCCAACTGTACTTAGCAGTGCCGCCGCTGAGTCGCTCTGAGCCGAGCAGCATGATCACGAACATGAACAAGACCATGATCGCGCCGGCGTAGACCGTGATTTGCACCATCGCCAGGAACGGCGCGCTGAGCATCAGATAAAAAAATGCCACGCACAGCAAGTTCACCACTAGAAACAGCGCGCTGTGAACGGCATTGCGGCTGACGAGCATGAACGCTGCCGAGAAAATCGCCACAGCCGCCACGGCGATGAAGAGCGTCAATTCAAATGTCATGCGTGTTTTTGCCCTGAAGCTGCATGGATCGGTCAAGCTTGTTCATTTTAGCGCAAACCTCTTGTCGCGCAACGCGCGCTCGCGCGCCCTCAAAAAGCGAATTTGCCATCTCGATAGAAGAGTTCGCCATCAACGATGATCTCGCCGCCTTGTCGCATATCGCAGATCATGTCCCAGTGAATCGCCGACTCATTGCGGCTGCCTGTCTCGGGATAGCCGCACCCGAGCGCCAAATGCACTGTGCCGCCAATTTTCTCGTCGAACAGGATGTTGCCCGTGAAGCGCTGAATGCCGAAGTTAGTGCCGATGGCGAATTCGCCCAAGTAGCGCGCGCCCTCGTCTGTTTCGAGCTGCGCTAGGAGATATTCCTCGTTTTTGGTGGCTTTGGCGCTCACCACGCGCCCGCGCTCAAAGCGCAGCTCAACGCCTTCCACCACGCGCCCTTCGCGAATGGCGGGATACGTGAAGCGCACCCAACCTTGGGCTGAGTCTTCGACCGGCCCTGTGAAAATCTCGCCGCTTGGCATGTTGCGTGTGGCTGTCGAGTTGATGAACGTGCGCCCTTCAATGCTCAGCTTGAGGTCAGCGTTGGCGCTGCGCAGATGGACATGCTTCTTGCCTTTCAACCAATCCACATATTTCTGTTGATCTTCGCCCAGCTTGCGCCACAGCGCCACAGGATCGGACTGATCCACAAAGCAGGCTTTGTAGACGAAGTCCTCAAACTCTTCAAGGCTCATGTCCGCCTCTTGCGCGTAGGCTTCGGTCGGGAATAGTGTGAGCGTCCAGCGCTGCTCGCCCCTAGCAGAGCGCATGAAGCGAATTTTGTTCAGCTCGCTGCGGCTGCGCGCGCGCCGCGCGGTGCGGCGCGGATCGATGTTCGTGGCGGCGCGCGTGTTGCTCGTGCTGCGGATCATGATCAGCACTTTCGCTTCCTTCGCCGTCCATTCTTCCAATGGCGAGATCCAATCGAGCTGCTCATCGCTCGCCTCGCGCAAAAAGGCGTTGCTCATCGCCTCATCCACCAAAACCGGAATGCAATGCCCGCCTGCGCGGATGACCTCCTTGTACGTCTCGCGGATGAGCGGCAAACCGCTCAGCTCGCCCGTCAAGATGACAGTGTCGCCGCGCTGAACTGCCACAGAGTATTCAACGAGAGTGCGCGCTAGACGCGCTACACGCGGATCAGTCATACGGAGAGCATCCTCATCAGAGATATCGAGCACGCTTTGCAATGCATCCCCTTAAGCCTAACGCCTTGCGGATGAATTGGCAACTCATGCCGTAACAAATGTTAGCTAGGCAGACTCTAGGTGCGCTATACTGAGCCAAACAGCGAGTGAGGCGGCTGCCATGACCGAGCCAATCTACCTCTCTTTGGTCTTTCACAATCATCAGCCGGTAGGGCAATTCAGCTACGTGACCGAGCACAGCACTCACGTCAGCTACCTGCCGTTGATCGAGGCGTTGGAGCATCATCCGAAGGTGCGCGTGGCATTGCACTACAGCGGCGCGCTCCTTGAATGGTTGAAACACAACCAGCGCGAGATGCTGGAGCGCTTGCGCGCTTTGGTCGCGGCGGGGCAAGTTGAGCTGCTCTCAGGCGGCTATTATGAGCCGATTCTCGCCGCCATCCCCGATGAGGATAAGATCGGGCAGATTGAGAAGCTGAACGATGAGCTGGAGACGCTGTTCGGCGTCACGCCGAGCGGCATGTGGCTGGCCGAGCGCATTTGGGAGCCGCATCTCGCCAAGCCGATAGCGCAAGCGGCGCTGCGCTATGTG
Source organism: Chloroflexota bacterium (assembly GCA_017743585.1). Classification (GTDB taxonomy): domain Bacteria; phylum Chloroflexota; class Anaerolineae; order Aggregatilineales; family UBA2796; genus CP2-2F. Next base: position 8,291 of record JAGHYP010000073.1, on the reverse strand, counting down.
ATCCTTGACGACGCGCACTTCGAGGCGGTCGGTTTCGATCCAGCGCGGGATATGTTCGGCTATTACATCACGGAAGAGCAAGGCTATGCCATAGCAGTTTTCCCTGCGCTCAAATACTTGCGCTACGCCATACCTTGGCAGCCCGTCGAGGGCGTGCTGGAGTGGCTGCGCGAGCAGGCTCGGCAGCCTAGGCACGGTCGTCCGCCGCCCCTGATGCTGATGGCAGATAACGGCGAGAAGTTCGGCACGTATGGCGGCGCCTACGAATATTGCTGGGGCGAGGGGCGCTACATGGAGGATTTGTTCACCGCCCTTGAGATGAACGCCGAATGGCTCAAGACCATCACGCCGGGCCAGTATCTCTCGCGCTTCCCGCCGCTCGGGCGCGCTTATTTGCCCGCCACCAGCTACGCTGAGATGGGCGTCTGGAGCCTGCTAGCCGATGATGGACAGCGGCTCGGCGAGCTGCGCCAGAGGCTTGAGCGCGAGCGCCGCGCGGATCAGCTCCGTTTTTTGCGCGGCGGCATCTGGCGCAACTTTCTGGTGAAGTACGAAGAAGTGAACTTGCTTCACAAGCGCGTCCTGATGGTCAGCCGCAAGGTTCACGCCATGCGGCGTGGGCGCAAGCGCGATCGCGCGCTGGAACGCTTATGGGCAGCTCAATGCAACGATCCGTACTGGCATGGCTTCTCAGGCGGCGTGTATCTGTTCAATTTGCGCGCCGCCAACTACGCCAACTTGATCGCCGCTGAGGACGCCGCCGAGAGCGAGGAAAATGAGCTGCGCTTGCAGACGTTTGACCTCGATCAAGACGGTCACAACGATATCGTGTTGCTCGGCACGCCGCTCAGCGCTGTGTGGTCGCCTGTGTGCGGCGGCGGCATGGTCGAGCTGGACTTTCGCCCCGCCGCTTACAATCTGTACAACGTGCTGACGCGCCGCAAGGAAAGCTACCATGCGCGCTTGCATCAAGCCGCTGCCGAAGGCGCGATCATCCTGCCGACTTCGCCTGCGCCGCCTGAGAGCGAATCGCCGTATAGCCGCGCCGTGCGCGCCAAAGAGCCGGGACTTGAACAGCGCTTGATCTACGATTGGCATCGCCGCTGCGCATTCCTCGATCATTTCCTGAGCGCTTCCACAACTGTAGATGAGTTCTACCGCGCTCAGTACGCTGAGCAGGGCGATTTCGTCAATCAGCCCTACGAGATCGTTGAGGCAACCTGCGACGGGATGCGCGCTTGCATCACGTTGCAACGCGCGGGCAGCGTCTGGTTTGGCGATGCGCAGCATCCTATCAATATCCGCAAGACTTTTCAGTTTTTCTATGGCGAGAGCGCCTTTCAGGTGCATTACACGCTCTCTCATCACGGCAAGCAGCCGCTTGAGCTGCGCTTCGGCATTGAGAGCGTGGTCGGCTTTGAAGGCGGGCAAGATATCACCAACAGCGCGCTACGCCTGAGCGGCGAAGGCGAGCGCCTATCGCTCAGCGCGCTGCGAGAGCTGGAAGGCGTCACGCACTACAGCGCGGATACCGTCCTGCACAACTTGACGCTCTCAACGGCGCTGAGCCGCCCCGCTTTCTTGTGGCAATTCCCACTAGAGACGGTCACGCTCTCCAACGATAGCTTTGAGCGCGGCTATCAAGGGACGGTCTTCTTGCACTTGTGGCACATTCGGTTGGCGCCGAACGAGCGCTGGGAAGTCGCCTTGACACAGAGTGTGAGCCAAACCGCAACACCGCTCTAGGAAAGCGCATACTTGATCAGTTATTTCTGATCTGAACACAAACATCCACACGCTCGCTGGGCGCCTGCCCCGCGCGCCGAGCGTCCGACCATCAGGAAGGTGATGAGCGCGCCAGCGCGCAGCAGGACGATGATAGGCGTGGTGCGTGAGGCAAACGTGTCACAGGACATGACGCAACCCTCATGGCTTGTGCGCGAGTCTGTACATGGCAAGTGTGGCAGCTACACGCGCTCATGACCTAGACCTAGGCACGGCGCTCAGCTGCTGTGCTTGCGCGATCACGTCTGCTGCGCTCACCAGCGACTCGCCGACTAGGATCGCATGCGCGCCACAGGCTGCCATCGCTGCCACGTCCTGCGCTGTGTAAATGCCGCTCTCGGCGACCAACGTGACGTGTGCAGGCACGCTTGGCGCAAGGCGGCGGAAAACGTTCAGATCAACTTTGAAAGTGTGCAGGTCACGATTGTTGATGCCGATCAGCGGCGCGTCAAGGCGCAGAGCGCGCTCGAGCTCGGCTTGAGTGTGCACCTCGACCAGTGCTGCCATTCCATGCGCAGTTGCAGCGGCGTGCAGGTCGCGCAGTTTGGCGTCATCGAGGATGGCGACGATCAGGAGCACAGCATCCGCGCCGTGCGCGCGCGCCTCAACGATCTGCCGCTCGTCAATCGTGAAATCTTTGCGCAGAACGGGCAAATTGACCGCCTGGCGCGCCGCCTGCAGGTCGGCAAGGCTGCCCATGAAGAAGTCGCGGTCGGTCAGCACTGAGAGCGCTGTTGCGCCGCCCGCTGCGTATTGCTGAGCGAGGCGCGCGGGCTGAAAATCGGCGATCAGCACGCCTTTGCTGGGCGAGGCGCGCTTGATCTCGGCGATCAGCGCCACGCGACCATCGGCGCGGCGCAGCGCTGCTGCGAACGGACGCGGCGGCGCGCTCGGCGCCGGCAGATTCGCCACGTCCAAGTCTGCCAGCTCCTCGATCTTGCGCGCTACGATCCGATCCAAGATGGTGTTCGTGCGCTGAATGCCGCGTTGCATGGTCGCTTTTACGTGGCAGGCTGTGCGAAGCGCTGCGAATAGGCGATCAGCGCTTCCAGCTTTCTCAGCGCCGCGCCGCTCTCCAGACTCTCTGTGGCAAGGCGCACGCCGTCTGCCAGAGAATCAGCAGCGCCGCCTGCCACGAGCGCCGCCGCTGCGTTCAGCAGCACCACATCGCGCTTGCCGCCATCCACCTCGCCCGATAGGATACGCCGCGTGATCGCCGCGTTCTCCTGCGGATCGCCGCCGCGCAGCGCGCTCGGCTCGCAGCGCGCGAAGCCCAGCTCGCGCGGATCGAGCATGTAAGTGCGCACAGCCCCGTCGCGCAGCTCGCTGATCTGATTCTCGCCAGCCGTGCTGAGCTCATCCAAGCCATTTGCGCCATGCACCACGAGCGCGGCCTGCGCGCCGAGCCCGTGCAAGACGTGCGCCAAAGGCTCGGTCAAACTTGCATCGTAGACGCCGAGCAGTTGCCGCGCCGCGCCCGCAGGGTTGGTGAGCGGGCCGAGGATGTTGAACAGCGTGCGCACGCCCAGCTCGCGGCGCGGCTGTATCGCGTGCTTCATGGCAGGGTGAAAGTTTGGAGCGAACAGGAAGCCGATGCCGATCTCATCAATGCACAGGCTGACCTGCTCAGGCGTCAAGTTCAAGTTCACGCCGAGCGCGCTCAGCACGTCGGCTGAGCCGCATTGACTGCTCACGGAGCGATTCCCGTGCTTGGCAACAGGCACGCCAGCGCCTGCCACTACAAAAGCGACCGTTGTGGAGATGTTGAAGGTATGCGCGCCGTCGCCGCCAGTGCCGCAAGTGTCCACTAGGCGGCTTGCATCGCGCACAGGCACTTTGTTAGCGGCTTGGCGCATGGCGCGCGCGCTGCCAATGATCTCGTCCACAGTCTCGCCTTTCAGGCGCAGCGCCATCAGATAGCCGCCGATCTGCGCTGGAGTCGCTTCGCCGCGCATGATCGCGCTCATGGCGGCTTCGGCTTCAGCGGCTGTCAGATGCTCGCGCCGCGCCAACTTGCTGATCGCATGTTGAATGCCCATGCTCTCGTCTCCTCATGCGCGCACAGGCGCGCGCACGTTCAGGAAGTTCTGCAGCAGCCGCATGCCGAAGACGGTCAAGATGCTCTCAGGATGAAACTGCACGCCGAAGACAGGATACTCAACGTGCTGCAAGCCCATGATCTCGCCTTGCTCAGTGAAGGCAGTCACTTTCAGGCACTTAGGCAATGACTGCTCTTCCACGATCAGGCTGTGATAGCGCGTCGCCTCGAACGGATTAGGCAGCTCGGAGAAGATGCCGCAGTTTTTGTGATAGATGAGCGACGTCTTGCCGTGCATCGGGCGCAGCGCGCGCTTGACCACGCCGCCATACGCTTGCCCGATGCATTGATGCCCCAAACACACGCCCAAGATCGGCACGCGGCTGCCCAGCTGCCGAATCGTCTCTAGCGAGATGCCGCCGTCATCAGGATCGCCAGGGCCAGGCGAGATGACAATGTGCGATGGATTCAGGGTGGCAAGCTGCTCGACCGTCAGCGCGTCGTTGCGGAAAACCTGAACCTGCGCGCCCAACATGCCGAACGCCTGCGCCAGGTTGTAGGTGAAGCTATCGTAGTTATCGATCAGCACAATCATGGCTCATCTTCCCCTCAGATCAGACCATGCTCTGCGTCTTCAATGGCGATGGCGACCGCCCGCGCCTTGTTGATCGTCTCTTGATACTCTTTGGCAGGATCGCTATCGGCGACCACGCCGCCGCCCGCCTGCACGTAGACGCGCTTGCCGCGCATCACGAGCGTCCGAATGGCGATGCAAGCGTCCATGCTGCCATCGTAGCTGAAATAGCCAATTGCGCCGCCGTAAATGCCGCGCCGCGTGCCTTCCAGCTCCTCGATGATCTCCATCGCGCGGATTTTCGGCGCGCCAGTGAGCGTGCCTGCCGGGAACGCCGCACGGAACAGCGCGTAAGCGTCCAGATCGGCGCGCAGCCTGCCTTCCACGTGCGAGGTGATGTGCATCACGTGCGAGAAGCGCTCGATGAACATCATCTGCGGCACGCGCACTGTGCCATAATCGCAGACTCGCCCAAGATCGTTGCGCGCGAGGTCAACCAGCATGACATGCTCAGCGCGTTCCTTCGGATCGTTGAGCAGCCGCTCGGCGTTCGCTTGGTCTACGGCGTGATCGGGATCGCGCGGCGCCGTGCCTGCGATCGGGCGGATGGTAGCAGTGCGCGTTGCCGCGTCGAAGCGCACCAGCATCTCAGGCGAAGCGCCGATCACGTGCAAGTCTTCGCTCGGAAAGCGCAAGAAGAACATGTAGGGCGATGGGTTCAACATCCGCAGCGCGCGGTAAATGCTGAAGGGATGCGCGTCGGTCTCGCGCGTGAAGCGCTGAGACGGCACGATTTGGAAGGCGTCGCCAGCGGCGATGTACTCTTTGGCGCGCAGCACGAGCGCTTCGTACTCCGCCTGCGTGAAGTTCGCCACGAGCGGCGGCGGCTCTGCAGGCGGCTTTGGCGCGGGCAAGCTGGGCAGCGGCTGCCGCAGGCGCGCCACAATTGCCTCAATGCGGCTGATCGCGTCGTCATAAGCGGCGCGCGGATCGCCTGTGTTGTGCGCATTGGCAAGCACCAGCACTTGATGCTTCACATGATCGAAAACGACCAGTGCATCCACCAGCATCATGCCGAGATCGGGCAGTTGCAATTCGTCTACGGCAGTCGCTGGCAGGCGCTCGAAGTGGCGCACAATGTCGTAGCTGAGGAAGCCGACCGCGCCGCCGATGAAGCGCGGCATAGCGGGCAGCTGAACGGGCTTGTAGGCGCTAAGGGCAGCCTTGATCGCGTCGAGCGGGTCCTGATCAGCGCCCAGGGTGCGCTGCGTCACGCTCTGAGCGCGCCGCTCAGTCAGGTCGCGCCCGCGCACAGTGAGGACAGCGAACGGATTCACGCCGAGAAACGAGTAACGCGCAACCTGCTCGCCGCCTTCCACGCTTTCCAGCAAGAAAGACGGCTCATCGGGTTGCGACAGCTTCAGGTAGACCGAGACGGGCGTCTCGAGGTCAGCGGGCAGCGCGCGGTAAATCGGGACAAGGTTGCCTTGAGCGAACAGCTCGCGCACTTCTTCGAAGGTCAGCGAGTAAAGGCGCCGCGGCGCTGTGCGAAAAGCGACAGGCGAGGCGGTCATGACACACTCCTGAAGGTACACTACCTGAGTATGGAATCAAAGCGCGCTCCTCCAGCTAGGGACGAGAGCGCGCTTCCCGCGGTGCCACCCTACTTAGCCGCCTTGCACGGCGACTCACTCTACGCAGGCACAGCCGCTGCATGGCGATGCCTTCTGCCCTGATAACGGTGGCGCCTCCGTCACAAGCTACTGACGCTATAGCGCGTTCGCCTGTGCAACTCCCCGATCCATTCCGCAGCCGCTATTGTACCGCTTTCACAGCCACCCGCCTGCGCGGGTCAGCGGCTCTCTGAACAACGCGCTTGCTGCGTACTCGCTCGGCTCAACGTCTTTGAGGTACTATTCAGTTGTAAAACGATGGTAACGTGCGCGCCGCGCCTTGTCAAGAGCCTTGACGTTTCGCTCGCGATCCTATAGAATTCAGCTGGCTAGGCCCTATAGCTCAAAGGTAGAGCAGCGGACTTTTAATCCGTTGGTTGTAGGTTCGAGTCCTACTAGGGTCACATAGAGCGGCTTATTCCTCTGTAGCGCGGGCGCATGAGCGCCTGAATTTTCTAGCAATTCATGCGACGCGGAAGGTGTAATGGCTGCTTGGAGTGGCCATGCCCTGCCTAGCGCCGAGCGCTTTTTTCAGCGCTATGATAGGCGGAGCGCTTCAGACGAGTATCCGGCGCGCAGCGTCTCACAGATCGCGCCGCTAGGCGGCAAGCTATCGCTTATGATCGCCAAATCCGGACGATGTGCTCCCGCAAGCGCGAGCGCCTCTTGCGGCTCAGTCGCCAAGAGTGCTGTATAGCCTTTGAGCTTTAGCGCCGCCATGAGCGACGTAGCGCGCGCCAGCTCATGCGCTACGATCAGAATGCACCTCGTTGACTATCGCCACTGTGAAACAGAAGATATAAGCAAGATCGATCACGAAATAGCTGTTATCCACCAAGCCGTGCGCAAGGATGTTTGCCATCGCGCCTAACGCCCCGACGATGCACGCTGCCATCGGCGGATCGTGGCGCAGCCTGCGCCATGCGCGCAAGCCCGCCCGCCAAAAAGCGATCTGCAGCGCGCCGAGAGCGATCACGCCGCCCAGCCCAAGCCGTATCCAAAAATCCAATAGGATATTGTGCGGGTGCGAGAGATCAGGCTCTTCCCACGCGCTCGGCAGGATGTAACGGCTGCGATACAGATACAAGAATTGATCCAAGCCCGCGCCTGTCAGCGGACGCTCTGCCAGCAGGTTCAAGCTGGCTTGCCACAGCTGCGCCCGCATGAGCGACGACGCGCGCGAGAGGTCAAACGCGCCTTGCAGGCGCGGAATTTGCGCCGCAATCGGCAACGCGATCAACGCCAGCGCCGCCAAGCCGAGCAAGAGCGCGCCGCCGCGCCGCCAATTCCACAACAATAGCACGCAAGCGACCGCCGCTGGCACTCCCAAGAGCGCTGCGCCCAGACTTTGCGTCAGCGCCAGCGCGATCAGCACAATGGCGGTCAGCGCGCCCGCGCCCAGACGCCGCAACCCGCTCGGCGCAAAGCAGAACATCGCCAAGCCAAACGGCAGCACGCGCCCTAGGAACAACGCCAAGTTGTTCGGCGAGCTGTACACGCTCATCAAGCGCCGCGTGCCTTGCTCAGCCAGCGCAAAGCCGCCCGTGCCAGTCAGATAGCCGTACAGTCCCAAAAGCGAGACCGCTGCGCCCGCCATCAGGAAAACCTCGACCAAGAGCAGCCACTCGCGCCGCGTCGGACGCACGACGCGCAGTAAGGCGTAGAAGAGCAGCGGCTCTATCACGATCACGCGCAGCTCGCGCAGCGCCGGTCCGCGCTCAGCGCTCCACAATAAGCTGAGCGCGCCCAGCGCGCCGAGGGCGAGCAGCGCCCAATCGAGCGCGTTCAACCTGATCGGCGCAAGGCGTCCGCCACGCAGCCACGCGATGCCGCCGCGCACGACCACCGCGCCGAGCGTCGCCAAAAGGCTCAGCTCGACCATCGGCGTCGCCCAGACGTACAGCTCAATCGGCGCCAAGAAGAACGGCGCCCAAAAGGCGACCAGCGCCAAGCCGATCAGCGGGCGGTTGTAGATCAGCACGAACAGCGTCAGCAGCGCGACTGCTGTGACGATCAGGTGCGGCGAGAGATACAGCGCGCCGCTGACAGCCGCTGCCGCCGCGATCGCCGCGCTATCGCGCCGCAAGACAGCGGGCAGCAGATCGTTCACGGTCAGCGCCATGCTCAGCGCGCCGACAATCGAGATGAGCGCGGCGCTGAAAAAGCCCGCCGTGCGCTTCAGATAGTCGCGCAGCGCCTGCCCTGTCTCTTATACACATCT
>JAGHYP010000072.1 GCA_017743585.1 Chloroflexota bacterium | reverse complement strand
TCAATTCCGCCTGAGATCCTAGACAATCTGTTCCGTCAGCTGGCTGTCGGGCTCAAGTGAGTCTACCTTGACTTGAACACTTAACCTGCGCTACACTTCCGCCGACCTTGAAAAAGGCAAGCGGAAGTGTATGCGGGCTGCATCTGCTCAGAAACACATCGCGTTCAGCCTGCCGTTGGGCAATTTTGTGCTGATCATGGCTGTGGCGTTTGCGCTGCGCGCAGCACTTGTGCTGCTGACCGTGCCAAACATCAGCGGCGGCGATACGCCCGGTCTCCTGCAGTACGGGCTAGAGCTTGTGCGCAATCAGATGCTGCTTATGCCGCCTATCCCGCCGCTTTATCTGCTCTACACGGGTGTTGTGCAGAGCGTCTTCGGCGAAGGCAACCTGACTATTTTCCGCTTGTTGAACGTGCTGTGGAGCACAGCGCTCGTTGGCGCAGTGTTCATCGCGGCAGAGGCGTACTTCAACAGGCGCGTCGCCGTGATCGCGGCGTGGCTGATTGCGATCAACCCGATCTTCATCGTTGAGGCAGGGCAAATCCTGACCGAGAGCGTCTTTCTGCCGCTGATGTTCAGCGCGCTTGCCTTGCACGGACGCTATACGCAGCGCGACGCGCTGATGACAAAGCGACACGCCGTGCTGGTCGGCGTGCTGCTCGGCTTGGCAAGTCTGACGCGCGCCGTTGCGCTGTTGCTGCCGGTCATCCTTGTCGCGCACCTGCTATGGCGCTACCGTCAGCGCGCGCCGCGCCTGATCGCAGCGCTGCTCATCGCTTACAGCGCGACAGTGCTGACCTGGACAGTGTATGGCTACTTGCGCTGGCGGACGATCATGATCGGCGGCAGCGGCCTAGCTGCCAATTTTTATCTCGGCACGAATGAGGGCTGGTGCGGTCCGCAATGCATCGATGAGCGCGCGGGCGTCACAGTTGAAGATCAGGGGCGCAACGATGAAATCTATGCGCGACGCGCCATCGAGACCATCCTCAGCGATCCGCTCGGCTATCTGGTGCGCCGCGCGACTAACTTGCTGGAAGCGAGCCTGCAGCCGCATAACACGAATCTCTTTCAAGGAGAGAGCCTGCGCGCGCTTGTGTTGCAGTGGTGGGCGCACGACCGCAGCTTGGCAGGCTTGAGCGCTGTGTTGAGCGGCGATGCGTTCGCCCCAAAGCTCTTGCTGTACATTTTCCACATCGGCGCGTTGCTGCTCGGCGCGCTCGGTCTGCTGTTTAGCGCGTTCCGCCGACGGATGTTCGGGCAGGCATTGCCGCTGTACGGCGCGCTAGGTTACTTTTACGCCCTGCACAGCATCCTGACAGCCATTCCGCGCTATCTGTTTCCGACAGCGGCGCTCTGGCTGATCTTCGCCAGCACGGTCCTAGCAGAGCGCACCGCAACCGAAAGTCGAGATGAACAAACTGCTCAGAGTCTCTGAAAAGCGCTGGCTGCTCGGCGCGCTTGGGCTGTGCCTTGCCGCGCGGCTCAGCGCCTTGCTGCTGTTCGGCGCGCAGCTCGCCTTCGAAGGCGATGTAGTGCATGGCGAAGGCGCTTATGATGTGCGCGCTCGGAATTTACTGACGATAGGCGTGCTAGGCTTGGAACCAGGTCAAATTGACGTGGAAGGCTCTAGCGTGCTGTATCCTGTGCTGTTAGCAGCTGCCTACGCAATTGGCGGACGCACGCTGACGGTGATCAGTCTGTTGAACATCCTGTTCGATCTCGTCACAGTCTGGGCGATCTTTCAGCTGGGCAAACGGCTGTTCGGCAGAGCTGCGATCGGCGCGCTGGCGAGCATTTTCTTCGCGCTCTACCCATATCTGATCTTTCAGACACTCAGTGTCGCCTATACGTCGCTTTTGACAATGATGCTCAGCCTGACGGCGCTCAGCTTTGTCGCGCTTGCGCAGCGCGAGCGGCTTGACGGCGGCACATGGGCGCTTGTTGTGGCGTGCGGCGTATCAATCGGCTTGCTGGCGCTGACTCGTCCGCCTGCCGTGCTGATCGCATTCGGCGGCGCGCTTTGGTGCTTGCCACGGTTGAGCTTTTGGCAGAGCGCGGCGCGGCTTGTGCCTGCCGCGCTGATCAGCTTGGCAGTCGTCTCGCCATGGCTCTGGCAGACCTATCAAGCCTTCAATCGCTTCATTCCGATCGGCGGCAACTTAGGCGTAGCGCTCTGGGGCGGCAATAGTCCATACACTGTGCCGTTCATTCAAGCAGGCTATCCGCTGTTATGGATGCCAGAGCATCTGGATGTGCAAGCTGAGCCAGGCGCGCTTGCCTTGCGCTTGGTGGAGAACAGCGAGCGGCTCACACGCCTGACTGCTGAATACCTGCGAGCGCATCCCGAGCAAATTCCCCCGCTGCTGCTGTGGAAATTCTATGCGCAATGGACGCCTGATATCTTCCCGACGCGCAATCCGATCAACGGCGTGATACCGTTCGTCCGCGAGCCAGATGGCAGCATCCGCGCCTTGACCGATCCTGAGGAAATCCGCGCGAACGGCTTCGCCACCGAAGGCGACGTCTACGCTGAGCCGCTTTTCAACCTGTTCGGACGTTGGGTGCATCGCTTCTACTTCGGCGGTTTGCTGATCCTCGCGTTGATCGGCGCGTGGCAGACGCGCAAGGCTTGGCGCGAGGTCTCGCTCATCTGGTTGATCTTGCTGATCTTGACGCTGTTCTACGTGCTGACCACGCCTTGCACGCGCTATCGCTCGCCAAGCGACCCGCTGCTCTTTTTGTTCTCGGCACACGCCGTGTTACACTTCTGGTCACATCTCTCACGGAGCAAGGTGCAGGGCGCATGAAGAATATTCTGGTGACCGGCGGGGCAGGTTTCATCGGCAGCGCTTTCGTGCGCCACATGGTGCAGACCTACCCGCAGTACACAATCGTTGTCTTGGATAAACTGACCTACGCCGGCAATCTGGATAATTTGCTACCCGTCAGCGACGCGCCAAACTATCGCTTCGAGCGCGGCGACATCGCCGATGCGCCGACGGTCAGGCGCGTCCTCGAGCAGTACCACATAGATGCGATCGTCAACTTCGCAGCGGAGTCGCACGTGGACCGCAGCATCATGAATTCGCACGCCTTTCTAGAGACGGATGTGATCGGGGTCTACGTGCTGCTGGAGCAAGCGCGCCAGCTCGGCATCAAGCGCTTCCATCAGGTCAGCACAGACGAGGTCTATGGCTGGATCGCCGAAGGCGCTTTCAAAGAGACCGATCCGTTGCAACCGAATAACCCTTACTCGGCTGCCAAAGCAGGCGGCGAGATGTTGGTCCGCGCTTATCACGTCACGCACGGCATGCACACGACGATCACGCGCGGCAGCAACACCTACGGGCCGTACCAATATCCTGAGAAGATGATGCCGCTGTTCATCACAGAGGCAATTGACGACCGCCCATTGCCTGTCTACGGCGACGGAAAGCAAGTGCGCGATTGGTTGTATGTGGACGATCACGTGCGCGCCATCGACCTTGTGCTGCACGTCGGCGCGCCGGGCGAGGTTTACAACGTCGGCGGCGAGAATGAGCAGCGGAATATTGATGTCACGCGCCGTCTGCTGCGTTTGCTGGGCAAGCCTGAGACGCTTATCCGCTACGTGGCAGATCGTCCGGGTCACGATCGGCGCTACGCAGTGGACTGCTCCAAGATCAAGGCGCTCGGCTGGCAGCGCAATGACGACTTCGAAAGTCTACTGGCGCAGACAGTAGCATGGTATCAGCAAAACGAGTGGTGGTGGCGCAAGATCAAGACGGGCGAGTATCTCGAGTACTACAAGCGGCAATATGAGCAACGTCTCGCTGAGGGAAAGCTTGAATCAAGGTCAGCATGACTGAGGTGACTCAACGCTACGGGCAAGGCCTGTGGTTTGAAGAATTCGTCGAAGGCTTGCCGCTCCGCACGCGCGGGCGCACCATCACAGAAGCGGACTTGGTGGCGTTCGCAGGGCTGAGCGGCGATTTCAACCCGATGCACACCGATGCGCGCTACGCCGAGACAACGCGGTTCGGCGCGCGCATCGCGCACGGCGCGCTCGTCTTTTCGATCGCTACAGGCTTGGCGTATCAGCTGGGCGTGCTGGAAGGCACTGTGATCGCTTTTCTAGGCTTCGAGATGAAATTGCATGCCCCTGTCTACATCGGCGATACCATCCGCGTCGAGGCAAAGGTCAGCAAGCGCCGTCCGCTGCCTGCTGCAGGCGGCGGCATTGTCACGCTGGATGTGAAAGTGCTGAATCAGCGCGATGAGGCAGTCCAGAAGGGCGAGTGGACGATCATGGTGCGCAGCCGACCTAATGAGTCGGGCGCGCAGGCGGTCGCCGAGTCAGGTAGCCAGAGCGCACACGGCGATGGCGACTGAGAGCGCTGCGCGCCGCCGCGAGGCAATTCTGAGCGGGCTATGCAGCGCGCAGCGTCGCTTTCCGTGACATCGAGCGCATAGCAAAGCGTTCGCTGAGTGCGCAACAGGTTGCGATTCGGTGTGCCGCCTGACGCTCATGGCGCATTCGGCGTCTGCAGCGGCGCCAGCACTTCCGCTGCGCGCCTGCACAAGTTGATGCCGCCTGCATTCAGCCAGCTTTGCAACGCTGCGCTCTGTTCGGTCGTCTTGCCCGCCAAAGCGTCCATGTAAATGAGCGATCCCCAGCGATAGTAATTGCGCGTTTCCGTTGTCCAGCGCCCCCAGCCGCGCGGGATCACGCCCCAGCCGCCGTTGTAGCCCGCCATTGCCAATCCGACGTGACCGTCAGCGCGCTGCAGGCTGCCGATCAGGTATGCGATGCCGCGCCTGGCGTTCGTCTCAGGATCGAGCATATTCTCGCCCTCGGCGAAGTGGAATGGCATGACCTGAAACAAGCCTTGCGCGCCTGCTGGCGAGCTAGCCAAGTAATGTCCGCAGCTCTCAATTTGAATCACTGTCGCCAAGATATCGGGATCGATCTTGTACTCACGCGCCCATTTCACGATCCACGGCGACCAAAACTGCACTTCAGGCGTGAAGACAGGCGCGATGCGATCGCGCCTCAGGCGCTCCTGCAGAGCAGACTCGTACGCGACGCCGCTCGATGGCGCGACCGTTGCGACGCCGCCGCGCAGCAAAAGCACGATCAGCGCCCCCATGACGCCCACCATCATGCCGATACTGGCGACGATCATCAGCAATTGCAGTGGTAGAAACGCTAGCCACAAGCGATACAGCGTCCGCACGGCGTACCTTCGCTTCAGGACTCGTCATTGGTGATTCTAACACAGGCTATGCGTAAGGCGGCGCCACGCTTGCCTGACGCTCGTCAGAGCGGAAAGAGCAGCGGCAGCAGCGATCACGATCGGCGCTAGCAGCACTGTTGCGACATGGCAGCCGCCAGAACTGCTACCGTGATCAGCGCTTGAAGTTCTGACAACACCTTGCTTTCAGATAACAGCGATCAGCACGAGGAGAAATAGCACAATGACCAGCACTGTGAGCAGGTTGCCTTGCACGAGGAAGATCAAAGGCAACGACTCGACCATGGCGGCGCTGGCCGAGCCGGGCGTGGGCGCAAAAACATACGGCGCGAACGGATAACCTGTCCGATCTAGGTAATACCAAATCGAGCCGAAGATCAAATAACCATTCACGCCGCCCAATACAAGGCCGAGCAAGCGCTCTTGCACGCCTTGACGCTGATCCGTAGCCGCTGGCTGCCGCCTTGCCACGATGTTCGTCGGCGCTTGGTAGGCGAAGAAGCTGATCACGACCAGAATGCCGCTATAGAGGAAGAAGATTTGCTCAGGTGTGGCGCCGCGCGTGAGCGGTTGAAGCAGCACAGCATCGAACTGCCACGTGGCAAACAAGGCTAGGATGATGCCCGCTGTTGAGACGAGCTCGCGCGTCCAGCCGCGCAAGGCGCCAACAATTGCGAAGAGGACGATCAGCATCCACAAAATGGTTGAGAGTTGAACCATATGTGTTTCTCCTGCTGATCAAGCTGGCTCGCCCTTATCCAATTTTGCCACGCTCAGGAGTCGCTCGGCAGTGCGCTCAGCTGCGTTCGGTATGGCTGCGCGGCGCGCGGCTTCGCTCATGGCGCGTAAGCGCGCTGAGTCGTTCAGCAGAGCGCGCACGGTTGGCAGCAAATTGCTCGAGAGCCGCTCGTCGTCAAGGCGCAGCGCTGCGCCGCGCGCCACAAGCCAATCAGCGTTCACTTTCTGGTAGCGCCAAGCGTGCGGATACGGCACGAGGATCGACGGCAAGCCGAAATGCGTCAGCTCGCCCAGAACGCTGGCTCCAGCGCGGCAAACAACGAGGTCTGCTGCAGCGAGCGCCAGTCCCATTGTCTCGTGCAGGTAGGGAAAGACGTGATAGTGCCGCTGCGCCGCTGCCTCAAGCGCCGCATATCGCGCCTGAACCGCTTGCCAATCGGCCTTGCCGCTGATGTGCAGCACTTGCACGCCCTCTGCCAACAGATCGGGCAGAATTGCGGCGAGCGCTGTGTTCAGGCTGCGCGCCCCCAAGCTGCCGCCGAAGACCAGCAGCGTCCGCCGCTGCGGATCGAGTTCGAAATGTGCCTGTGCTGTCTCGCGATCTGCTCTCAGCAGCGCGCGCCGCAACGGATAGCCAACAGCTTCCGTGCATACGTTGCGCCCCAAGTAGCCCGCTGACTCAGGTGCAGTCGTCAGCACAAGGCGCGCAAAACGACTGATGACCTTCACGCCGAGCGCAGGCTCGATATCAGGCACGTAGACGACGACCGGCACGCCGCGCAGCCAGCAGCCGAGCGCCGCTGGAAACGTCGCCCAGCCGCCCGTCAGAAAAAGCGCGCGCGGACGATATTTGGCTGCCAAGCGCCACGCTTGCCACGCGCCGCGCGCAATTTTGACGAGACTGCTGAGCTGCTTCGCGCGCCCGACGCCATGCAAGGCGCCGCTCGGCACGCTGTGAAAGCCCGCCCAGCCTTGCCGCGGCACTAGCTCGTTCTCAATGCCCGCTGTGCTGCCAATGAAGTGCAACTTGACGTGCGGCGCGCGCTCGCGCAGCGCCTCCGCTACGCTGAGCGCAGGATAAATGCCGCCGCCCGTGCCGCCTGCGGAGATGAAGAGCGTCTCACTACTCAAAACGATGCCGTACCCGCGTGATTGAGCCGCGCATTCCCGGCAGCGAGAGCGTCTCGTTCACCTTGCGAGTCCGCACGGCTTGCCGCGCCGTCACGCGCGAGATGTTCAGCAAGACTCCGATCGCCGCCAAGCCGCTGACCAACGATGAACCGCCGAAGCTGATGAACGGCAACGGCACGCCCGTGAACGGAATCACTGACGCCATGACCCCGATGTTGAACATCGCCTCTAGCACGATAGAGGCCGTGATGCCCGCTGCCAGCAGCGCACCAAACATATCAGGCGCGTTGCGCGCAATCCGAAAGCCGCGTATCATCAGCACCACAAATAGCCCGATCACCAGCGCGCAGCCGACCAAGCCTAATTCTTCGCCTATCACAGCGAAGATCGCGTCCGTGTGAGGCGCTGAGAGGTTCTCGAACTTCTGGCGGCTCTCGCCCAAGCCGACGCCTGTCAGGCCGCCGTTCAAGAAACCGATGATGGCGTTCTGCGCCTGGTCGCTCGCCAAAAGCGGGTCGCGCAGCAGGTCGAGGAAATTTTCCACGCGCGCGCGCGCGTAGTCAAACTGGCTGATCGCGATCAATCCCATCAAAATGAACGCGGCAAAGGCGATGATCAACTGCAGCCAATCAGCGCCTGCTAAGAAGAACATCACAGTCGCCGTGACCAGAATCAGCGCTGCGGTCGAGAGATCGGGCTGAAGGATGATCAAGCCCGCCACCGCGCCGACGAGCAACGCGAACGGCAACAAGCCATAGGTCAGCCGCCGAATTTTGCTCTGCTTAGAGGCTAACCATGCCGCCATGTACATCACAACGGTCAGCGTAGCCAGCTCGGCAGGCTGCACTGCGCCGTTGAAAAACGCGCGCCGCGCGCCGAAGACTGTCCCGCCGAAGATCAGCACTGCGACCAAAAGCGCCAGCGTGACCACCATGATCGGAATCGCCAGGCGCCGCCACCAGTGATAGTCAATCAGGCTCAGCACGAACATGACAACAAAGCCGAAGATCGCGTTGCGGAACTGCTGCATAAAGATTGCCGCTTGCGGCTCTGACCAGAAGAAAGTGGTGCTCCAGACCATCATCAAGCCGATCGCCACCAAAATGCCGACCGTCAGCACGAGATAGAGGTCAATGGTGGCTGTGAAGCGGCGGCGGCGCTCGGCGGCGCGTTGCTCCAGCAGCATCGCCTCTTCTTCGCTCAGCTCTTCGAGCGCAAGCGGTATGGCGTCCAGCGTTGCCACAGCAAAGCTCCACAGATTTTAGTGGATATTGGTTTTCATTCTAGCGCGTGATCCGCCTTTTGGCTGCAGATGGGCAAGCTGCGCTAGGCTCATTCTGTGCCTTCCCTTGCTGACGGAGCGAAGCTCGCCGCGCCTTTTGGGCGCAAAATTGCATCCTGCTCGAGCAGCGCGTCTTGCTCGAGATCAGACTTCTCTTGGCCGCATGATGGGGCGCGCAAGAACTTCAGCGGCGCATGGCGCGGCCGAGATACACTATCTGCTGAGCAGAATGCGCGCGCTGCTGAGGGCGAGCTTGGCGCGATACACCGCTCGATCCTGAAGGCAGCGCGCTTAGCAGATGTACATCACAAGCATAAGCTGACTGACGCTTGGGGAACGCCATGTTTGACGTAGTGACGCTCGGCGAAGCGCTGATTGACATGGTGGCGACAGCGCGCAACGTCTCGCTATACGATGCGCCTGCCTTTGAGCCGAAAGCAGGCGGCGCGCCGGCGAACGTCGCAGTGGGCGTAGCGCGCTTGGGCAGACGCGCCGCGTTCATCGGCAAGGTCGGGCGCGACTCGTTTGGGCAAGGCTTGCGCGCGCTGTTAGAACGCGAAGGCGTGGACGTGCGCAGCATGCTGATCGACTCGATGCGCCTGACCACGCTCGCCTTTGTCTCGCTCTCGGATAGCGGCGATCCATCTTTCGCCTTCTACGAGGGCGCGCATGCTGCACTCGCGCCCGAAGAACTTCCCGCTGAGCTGCTAGAAGCGACTTACATTTTTCACTGCGGCTCTGTCTCGCTGGTCAGCGAGCCTGCGCGCAGCGCGACACAAGCCGCCATAGCGCGCGCCAAGGCGAGCGGCGCGCTCTTCTCATACGATATCAACTGGCGTCCTGCGCTGTGGCAGAGCGCTGACACGACATTAGCCGCCGCGCCATTGGCACAAGCGGATGTCATCAAATTGAGCGAGAGCGAGTTGGTGCTGCTCACGGGCAAAAGCACGCTTGAATCAGCGCTGCGCGACTTGCCGTACAGCGCGCCGCTGATCTTGATCACGCTCGGCGCGCGCGGCTGCACATACCGTTACAAAGGCGCGCTCTATCACGCTGATGCGCCGCCCGTAGCGCACGTCGTGGATGCGACCGGCGCAGGCGATGCTTTCATGGCTGCCATCTTGGCGGGCCTGTGCGACCTGCGCGATAAAGGCTATGCGCTGACCGAGCTACCCGTTGACGCGCTCGATTGGCTGGTGCGGCGCGCTTGCCGCGCTGGCGCGCTCGCCACGCAGATTCGCGGCGCGATTCCATCTCTGCCGTACGCGGCACAATTGATGTAGCCGCACCTCCCCACGAATTGCTGCGGTAGCGCCGCCACAAAACTTGACTGCGCGCTGGGACGAACTCGCCTGAGAGACATGGCATCAGCGCTGGGCAAGCGTTTGCGCAGCGCCGACCAAGCCTGCGCCGATCGCCAAGATATCTGTTTCACAGAGAGCTGCGTGCTGCGCGTTGAATTGAGACCGTCACCCGCTCAGCGCCTCGCGCAATGCGCTCAGCAAGTTTGCGCTGCGCTCGCCGTGCGCGCTGAAAGTGAGCAATCGCGCTTGCTCGTCATCCTGCGCGAAGGCAAATTCGATCCACAGACGATCGCTCGGCAGAAGCGGCGCGATTCGATCTGCCCATTCTACGATCACGGCGTTATCGCCTGCGAAGATATCTTCCAAGCCGAGCATGGCGGCATCTTCAAGGCGCGCCAGGCGATAGGCGTCAATGTGATGTAGGCGCATGGCGTCTTCAGCGCGCTGATGCTCGTGAATCAGCACGAAAGTTGGACTGGTCACTGCAGTTGTGCTGCGCCAACCTGCCGCGACGCCGCGCGCGAACGCCGTTTTGCCTGCGCCCAGATCGCCGATCAGGCACAAGATATCGCCGCGTTGCAGCCGCGCGCCAAGCGCTGCGCCCAGCCGCTCAGTATGCGCCACGCCTCGGCTCAGATAGGTCAGAGATGGTTCGCTCATAGCGCTGCCATTATAGCACACTGCGGCGCGCTCGCGGTCGGGGGCGTGAAGGCGCGCGACTTAATCTTCAGTGCGCTGTTCTCGCGCTCGCTGAGGCGCCTACGGGCAGCACAGGCGATGGCATTGCGCGAGGCAGGCCCGACAGCGCCTGATGCCCTTACGAGTGGATCAGCCTGCGCAGATTCCAGCGGCAGATTGCGACGCGCTCAGGTTGATACAGGTGCAATTCTGAGCAACTTGTAAACAAGCTGCAAAAGTCCTGTAAAAATTTTCGCCGCGCGCCGCCTAGCGGAGGCATGTCTTATCATGCATCCGCTGAGGCCGTGCTATGATAGCCAACAGGGCGATGAGGCAGGCTCTCCTCAGGAAGCACAAGATAGTCTAGAAAAGGACAGAAGGCGATGGCGGCACCTAGAATTCAAGCAGATTATGATGGTTTACGCGAGATTGCACAGGCGTTCACGCAAAATGCCGACGGACTGAACAGCATGTATCAGCGCCTGGTGCAGATGGTGAGCAACGAAATTCGCGGCAAGGGCTGGATCGGCAAGGGCGCCGATCAGTTCATCCGCGAGGTGGAGA
>JAGHYP010000071.1 GCA_017743585.1 Chloroflexota bacterium | reverse complement strand
AGATGTGTATAAGAGACAGTTGCTAATGTACGTGTTGACCGCAAAAGCGCCAAAAGCGGACGCGCCGATCAATCCACTGACACTACTGCCGCTGAGCCGCGTCGTCAGGCGAAAGACACAGGCGACGCCGATCAAAAAAGTGAATACAGTCGCCAAGCGCGCCGTGACAGGCTGGAAGCCGACTGCGCTCTGCCATAGCCCTTGTAGCTGATAGTGCAGCGGCGTCCAGTCGTAAGGCGTCCAGCGCAGAACTTCGGCGGGCGTGCCGATGCTCTGCCAGATTGTCCAGACCTCGTCGTGGTCCATGAGGAAGTTATCCAGCAGGCGTAGGCGCGCTGCGAAGATCGCCAAGAGAATCAGCGCAAACGCCAGCAGCACGGCGTAACTTGGACGCAATCTATGGGATTGAGACGGATTGCTGAAAGTCTCAGCGAGATCAGGACGCGCTGGATCGTCAGAAGCGCAGCGAGCGCCCGTCAACGCGCCGTGCTTGAGCAAGTTCTCGGCTTGAGTTTGGTGCGCACTCACGTTGAGAATGCCTTTCTGTTCTCTCTGAGCTGCGCACCATAGCATACCTCCCGCTGCAAACGCTATCTAATCTTGCGCCGTCAGGCGAATCGTCCTCAGCTGCCCGCGATGATAGGCGCGTAAGGTCACGCTGCGCCAGTGTGGCGGCAAGTTCGGCTTCACTTGTAGCTCGCCGTGCTCGTCCAAGCTCAAGCCGGCGAAGCCGAAAGCGACCGCTTGCCACACGCCGCCGCTGGCGGCCGCATGGATGCCGTCGCGCACGTTGCCTTTCAAGTCCTCAAGGTCAATGTTCGCGGCGTAGATGAACAGCTTGTAAGCGTCCTCAAGCAAACCGAGCCGCGCCGCTACCCAAGCGTGCATAGACGGACTGAGCGACGAGCCGTGATCCACCAGCGGGTAGTAGAAATCCCAGTTCGCCTGTTGCACCTCAGGCGTGCCGAATTGATCGCCCAAGAGCGCCATCAGCATCACGATATCCGCCTGCTTGATGACCATTGTGCGTTGCGTGCGCGCATGACCGAGAATCGAATCCATGTTGGCGACGCGCGGCTGCCAATGCGTCAGGTCGAAACGCTCTAGGTTGAAAAAGCCCTCGAATTGCTCCAGCACGCCTGTCTCAGGATCGCGCGGCACATACATCTTCGCCGCGATCTCCGCCCACTTCGCGCAACGCGCCTCTGTGATGCCTAAGCGCGCTAGGAGCGCCTCGCCTGCCTGCGGATGATGTGTGAGCAACCACTGGCGCACGGCGAGCGCCTGTTGCAAGTGCCAGCGCACCATGCTGTTAGTGAATGCGCTATTGTTCACGTTCTCATGGTACTCATCCGGCCCGATCTGCGTGCGCAACTCGTAGCGATCCCGCTCAGCGTTGTATTCAGCACGGCTGCCCCAGAAAACTGCTGTATCCAGCACGATCTCCGCGCCGTATTTCACGAAAAACTCATCGTCGCCTGTCCATCGCCAGTATTGCAGCACGGCGTAGGCGATATCCGTGCTGATGTGCTGCTCGTTATCGCCTGTCCAAATGCGAATGCGCGTGCCGTCAGGCTGCGGATGCGACCATTGCGGCGTCGCCTCTTCGCCTGTATCAGCGCTTTCCCAAGGGAACATCGCGCCTTCGTAGCCGTTCGCACGCGCTTTCTCACGCGCGCCTTGCAGATTGTGATAGCGATACATCAGCAAATTGCGCGCCAACTTTGGCTGAGTCACGGTCAGCATCGGCAGCATGAACAGCTCGGTATCCCAGAAAACGTGACCTTTGTAGCCGAGACCGGAGAGCGCTTTCGCGCCAATGCTGACGCGCTCATCGTGACGCGGCGCGGCGATCAAAACATGATAGGTCGCGAAGCGCACAGCCCGCTGCGCCACTTCATCGCCTTCGATCTGCACGTCAGAGGTGTACCAATATTGCTCCCAAGCCGCGCAATGCGAAGCAAACAGGGCCTCATAGCCCTGTTTGAGCGCTGCACGCGCCGCAGTCTGCGCCGCCTCAGCGGGCTGATCGGTCTGGCGCGTGGTGTAGATAGCGCTGATTTTGGTCAGGCTGACCTCATTCCCTTGTGGCAAGCTGAAGGCATAGCGCACCTGCTCAGAGTCGCTCTGTGCGGCTGCGTCGGCGCTCAAGCTATGTGCAGCGCAGACGGCGATGCCATAGCCGCTCTGGCTCGTGCGCGCTGTGACCAAAATCTCGGCATCGGCAAGGCACATCTGTAGGTCAGTCAGATGTTGCACGCCTTCGTTGGTCACTTTGGTGTCTATGGACGAGCGAATCTCGATCTGCGGCGCGCCGAGCAGCGCGCGGGTACGCACGCGCTGCACCAGCAGATGCTCATCAGCGAGGCTGGCGAAGCGCTCGAAGCTCAGCTTGACGACGACGCCTTGCGATGTGCGCCACAGCACTTCGCGGGTCAGCGCGGCGCGCTTGAGATCGAGCGTGCGCTGAAAGCCAAGCACTTTGCCCGCCGTCATATGGAACGGCTCGCCGTCCACGATGATTTGCACAGGCAATGGATTTGGCAAATTCACGATATCTGGCACAGGCTCGCCTTCAGCGCGATTGAAGATGCCATGCACAAGCGTTGTGGCAAGCTGACCGCTGTAACCTTCTTCGAAAGTGCCGCGCACGCCCATGAAGCCATTGCCGACCGTGAAGATCGTCTCAGTGTGATGTAACTTGAACGGATTGAACGGCGCCTCGCTCACAAACCACGTGCGCTGATCAACGGGTGAGATCATCGTTTTAAGCCTCTCGGTTGCTCATCGGAAAGAAATGTTAGGGGAGTTGACGCTTTGGATCAGTGCTGGCGCGCACGATCAGTTGTGGTGCGACCAGAATCTGGCGCTGCGGCGCGGGAATGCGCTCTAGCTCTGCCATCAGCAGCGCGACTACTTGCGCCGCAAGGTCATCCACGGGCTGGCGGAGCGTGGTCAGCGGCGGATGCACTAGCTCGGCAATCGGCTCGTCGTCAAAGCCGCTGACTGCCACGTCATAGCCAACTCGAATGCCACGGCTGTTCAGGTAGTTCATCACGCCAATCGCCATCAGGTCGCTGACGCACGCAATGGCGGTTGGGCGCAACGCGCTAGGCAGCGCCATCAGCTCGGCGGCTGCCGCCGCTGCTGCTGCGCTCGAGTTCTCGGCGCGCCTGACCCACGCCGAATGGACTGGGAGCGCTGCCGCGTCCAGCGCGTCAAAATAGCCTTGCACACGCGCGTCGCCGCTCAGCGATCCCTCAGGCCAGCCGATCAGCGCAATGCGAGTGTGCCCCAGCTCGATCAAATGCTCAGTGACCAGCTCCACGCCGCGCCGGCCGTCCACATCCACATAAGGGAAGTCCCAGCGGTCATTGGCGCGCCCAAAGGCAGCAAAAGGCACGCGTGCTTCCATCAGATAGCGGATGCGCACATCGTTGCGATTCGTGTGCGCCAAGATGAAGCCGTCCACCCGATTGGTCTGGATCAGCTCTCGGTAGGCGTCTGTGGGCGATTCCTCGCTATGCGCGAAGGTCAGCACGTGATAGCCGTACGACTCAACCGCCTGCGCCATCCAGTAGGTGAAGCGATCCAGAAAAGACGCGCTGCTGCCGCGCTTGACGTCGTGCCAGCCGTAGCCGACCAAGCGCGTTTTATTCGCTTGTAGCGTCCGCCCGTTCACATTCGGGCGGTAGTTGAGCGCAGCCGCTGCTTCCAACACGCGCTGGCGAGTCGCTGCGCTGACAGGCGCGCTGTTGTTCAGCGCGTAGGAGACAGTTGCAATCGAGACCCCGGCGAGCGCAGCCACGTCTTTGATGGTGACGTGAAGCGTGTAGCCGAGCTGCTCAGCGGCTGCTAAAACGCTCTGTCGCTGCGCCTGTGGGACTGCCGCTGAGCCGCTCAACGCCTGATAGGCAGTCAAGATCGGCACGTCAGCCAGCGCTGCCACCTGCTTCAGCGTCGCCATGCTGTCACCTTCTGAAACGTTTCACGTGTGTTCATCATAGCCCGACTGCGCGCTGCTGTCAATGTGGCGAGTCGGTCAACTTGCTCAAAATCTGGCTGACCGATACGCCTGCTAAGCTTGGCAAGACCAAATTCGCCGCGCCGACGCGAGTTGGCTCGCCAATGCCGACTGTGTACATGCCGCACTCGCGCGCAGCGGCGATGCCTGCCTCGGCGTCTTCGAAGACGACGCACTCGGCGGGCGGCACGTTCAGCCTGCCGGCTACCCAGACGAACAGATCGGGCGCGGGTTTGGTGCGGCTGACGGAGTAACCGTCGCCGATTGCGTCAAACTGATCTGTGATTCCCAGAGCGCTCAGCACATCGCGCGCGTTCTTGCTGGCAGAGCCGAGCCCGATCTTGAGGCCGTGCGCGCGCGCCTCCGCGAGGAATTCTGCCACGCCTTCCAGCAGGTCGGCTGGCGTGATCTGCGCCAAAAAGGCGCGATAGTACTCGTTTTTGCGCGCCATGTAGGCTTCCATCTGTGGCTCGGGCAGCACTTTGCCCTTGAGCAAGCGCAGCAGGCTCTCACGGCGCGAGACGCCGCGCAGCGCCTCGTTATCTTCGCGACTGAACGGCAAGCCTTCCTCATCGGCAAGGCGCTTCCACGCGCGGTAGTGATACTCGGCTGTATCCGTGATCACGCCGTCTAGATCGAAGATGAAGGCAGAGATTTTGGGCATCTTGCAATTTCCTCTTGAGACATCCCTTGACAATTTTTCCAAAGCCCATTATATTCGATCCTGAGTGTTAAACGTTTAAGTGGTTTGACCACAAAAGGATGTTGAGCCATGAAGAAGTCTTTGCGTTTCCTCGCTCTGGCAACCGCGCTAGCTCTGATCGCGGTTGCCCTCGCGCCGAGCGCGCAAGCCGCGCAGACCGTCAACCTCGTGCTGATGGGTTGGTCTTCCTCGCCTTCTGAGAACGAGCGCCTGCAGAAGATCGTGGACGACTGGAACGCAGCCAACCCTGACATTCAGGTCACGCTGAACCAAGTGCCAGACTACGACACAACATTGCAGAAAGCGCTGGCGAGCGGCGAGCCACCGGATGTGTTCTATGTCGACTCTTTCCGCTTCCTCGATCTGGTGCGCGCGGACGCCTTGATGCCGATTGGCGATCGGCTGACCGACATTGACGATTTCTATCCCGCGCTGCGCAATGCCTTCACCGCGAATGGGCAATTCTACTGCCCGCCTAAGGACTTCTCCACGCTCGCTCTGCAGATCAACACTGAGATGTTCGAGGCGGCAGGTCTGAGCGCGCCGACCACGTGGGAAGAGATGCGCGCCGCCGCTGAGAAGCTGACCAAAGATGGCGTCTTCGGCGTGGTGGTGCCCGCTGACTTCGCGCGTTGGATCGCGTTCCTGTATGGCGCAGGCGGCTCAGTGACCGATGATGAGTTCACCAAGATGACCATCAACAGCCCAGAAGCGGAAGCTGCCCTGAAGTTCTACACTGATCTGTACCTTGACGGTTTCGCCAAGACGCCTGCTGACTTGGGCGTCGGCTGGCCGGGCGAGGCGTTCGGCAAGGGCTTGGTGGCAATGGCGTTCGAGGGCAACTGGGTTGAGCCGTACCTGAAGGATCAGTTCCCAGACCTGAAGTATAAGGCTGTGGAACTGCCCGCCGGTCCGGCAGGCAAGGCGACCATGGCGTTCACGGTCTGCTATGGCGTGCCGAAGAAGGCGAAGAATCCTGATGCTGCCATCAAGTTCGTGGATTACCTGACCGGCGCTGAGGGCATGAAGGCATGGACAGACCTCGGCTTGGCGATGCCGACCCGCGCTTCGCTGCGCAAAGGCTGGCTGGAGAAATTCCCAAATCTTGAGCCGTACTTGAACGGCGCCGAGTATGCGCGCAAGTGGCAGTTTGTGCCCGGCTTCCAAGCTGTGCTGGACAAGGTCAACGAGCAGCTCTCGCTGGTGATGAGCGGGAACCAGACTGTCAAAGGCGCGCTGGCTGAGATCGAGCGCGTCGGCAACGAAGTGCTGGCTTCGCGGTAAACATCACCTCATCGCATCGCGTTGTGAAGGGCGCCTCGCCTCACGCAGGTGAGGCGCCTTTGTAAAATTCATTTTTTGGAAAGGACGTTTTCCTATGGCAGTTGCAGCGCCTTCGGTAGGCAAACGGGGCGGCTTTCAATTGAGCGCTAAAGGGCAAGAGAATGTCGCCGGCTTCTTGTTCATCCTGCCCGCGCTGATCATCATCGTCATATTCATCTTCTTGCCACTGCTCAGCGCCTTCCTGATCAGCTTCACAAATTGGAATGGCTTGCAGCCACCAGCTGAGGCACAAAACGTTGGATTGCGCAACTATGAGCGCATCTTCGGCCTGGACGGCACGACGGTTGTGCGCGATGAATTCTTCGTCGCCATCAAAAATACCTTCTATTACACGCTCGGCGTTGTGCCAACGCAGACCGCCCTCGCGCTGATCCTCGCCTTCATCGTCAACCAGCAGTTCTTGCGCTTTCGCGGTTTTTTCCGCGTCGCCTTCTATTTTCCGTCTATCACGTCATCCATTGTGATCGCCACGATCTTCCTGTGGCTGTTCAACCGCAACGGCGTGATCAACGGCGTAATCGGCGGCGTGGCGAGCGCGCTCGGCTTGAATTACACGCCTGTGACGTGGCTCAACGATGCAAACGGCATCATTCACAACTTTCTGCGCCTGTTTGGTCTCACGGCGCGCACTGCGCCCGCTTGGATGACTGAGACCAACATCCTCGGGCAGAGCATCTGGCAATGGATCAGCGGGCCGTCGGTCACCATGTTAGCGATCATGCTCCTAGCGATCTGGACGACCACGGGCACGATGATGCTGATCTTCCTCGCCGCGCTGCAGGATATTCCGCGTCAGCTGTACGAGGCGGCTTCTGTGGATGGCGCCACGCGCTTGCAGCAGTTTTTCCTGATCACTGTGCCAATGCTGCGCCCAGCCACATTTTTCGTGCTGACCATCGGCTTGATCGGCTGCTTTCAAGTTTTCGATCAGATTTACGTGATCTCGCAAGGCAATCCCGCGGGCACGACCAAGACCATTGCTTGGATCGTCTTCCGCAACCTTCGCGACTCGCAAGCGGGGCTTGGCGCGGCGCTCGCTTTTGTGTTGTTCGTGATCATCGCAATCTTCACCATTTTTCAGCGGCGTTTGGTCGGCAAGACCGTGCAGCAGTAGCGAGAGGAGCAGCTTGAATGTCTACGAGTGCAGCAGTTCAACCGAGCTACGGCACGCGCAGCTTTGCGCTGCTACCTAGCGTCGGCAAGGTCGCCCGCGTTGTGCTAACCTACGGTGTGCTGGTCCTGTTTGCCTTGGCGATGATCATGCCGTTCGTCTTCGCCGTCGCCAATTCATTCAAAGAGCTGCCCGATATCGCCGCCAATCCGATGCGCCTGACGCCGGGCGTGCGCGCTGACGGCACGCCGTACAGCTGGACGTTGCAAGGCTATGAACGTGCGCTCAACACGCAGCAGATCAACTTTCCGCGCGCGATCTTCAACAGCTTTTTTGTGGCGATTGTGGTGACGGTCATGCGCGTGCTGTTCAACAGCTTGGCGGGTTACGCTTTAGCGCGCATTCGCTTTCCGGGGCGCGGCATCGCGTTTGCGGCGCTGGTTGGCACGCTGATGGTGCCCGGCATCGTGCTGTTGATCCCGCGCTACCTGATCTTGAGGCAGCTGGGCTGGATTGACACATACTGGGCGTTGCTTGTGCCATATTTCGCCGATGCCTTCGGCATCTTCCTGATGAAGCAGTTCTTCGAGAGCATCCCTCGCGAGATCGAAGAGGCGGCGGAAATTGATGGCGCAAGTCGTTTCCGCATGTTCTTCGTGATCATTCTGCCGATGGCGATACCGGCGCTCACAGCGATGGCGATCTTCGCCTTCCAGGGCACGTGGAACGACTTTCAAGGCCCGCTGATCGCCTTGAATCTCAACCGCGATCTGTACACGCTGCCTTTGGCGCTGGCGTTCTTGCGCGGCGTGACAGGCGACGCCATTCAGTGGGACCTGATGCTGGCTGGCTCAGTCATCACCACCTTGCCGATGGCCGTCATCTTCTTCATCTTTCAGCGCTTCTTCATCGAGGGCGTCAGCTACACAGGCCTCAAAGGCTGAGCGTTGATCGCAGGTCTGCGGGCGGTCTGGCGCGGCGTGGTCATTTTCGAGCGCTTTGGCTGGGCGTTCGTTGTAGCAAATCTGTTCGCAGTGTTGCTCAGCCTGCCGTTGTTGACCGCGCCGCTTGCTCTAGCGGGCTTGGCACACATGGCGCATGCCGCTCAGCGCGCGCCAACGGCGCATCCCGATGACTTTTGGCGCGGCGTGCGGCGTTATTTGAAGGAAGGTCTGGCGCTAGGCGCGCTGAATATCGCCTTCTGGCTAGTGCTGTACGTCAATTTCGCAGTCTACAACCGGCAGACAAGTGCGCTCTTTTGGCTGCTGCGCGGTGTCTGGTTCATGGCGGCGCTCTCATGGCTGTTGATGCTGCTATATGTCTTTCCGATCTTGGAAGAGATGGAACGTCAGCATCTTGGCATGGCGCTCTACAACGCGGCGCTGATGGTGGTGAAAAATCCATTCTTCAGCGCCGCTGTGCTGCTATGCGCACTGCTGATCGTCGTCGGCAGCGCGCTGACCGTCGTACCGCTGATTCTCTTCACGCTGAGCCTGCTCGCCAGCATCGGTAGCGCAGCAGTGTTGGATCGTCTGGCGCGCTTTCGCCGTTCAGCCTAAGCGAGCGTCACTGCGCCGTGATCATCGCAGTGGTCGCCATGCCGATGATGTAGGCGTCCATTGACCAGATAGTCGAAGTGATCGCCGTGCGGCACGAGCGGATGTCCGCAGCCATCGTGTCCGCAAAGACACGCGATCGGCGCGCAGCTATCAGGATTGGCGGCGCTGACTTCGATCACATGCTCATCGTAGTGATCGTCATGCTCAGCGTGCAGGTGACCGTCGTGCAGATAGTCAATGTGATCTCCGTGCACGATACGGAGATGTCCGCAATGCTCGGAATGCTTGTGCGCGTGGTCGGCGTGTACTCTGTGTTCCATCAGCTTGTGCCTTTCTCCCGAACGTGATCGAGTCCTTGCTGGAAGACTGTGCGAATATGCTCATCGCTGAGCGTGTAGAAGCATGTTTTGCCATCGCGCCGCATGGCGACCAGACGCGCTTGCCGCAACAGACGCAGCTGCTGCGAGATAGCCGGCTGCGCCATGCCGAGCAGCGTGCATAGATCGCCGACGCACAGCTCAGCTCGCGCCAAGACGCTAATGATGCGGACGCGCGTCGGATCGCTGAGCGCTTTGAAGAACTCCGCCATGCGGATTGCTGTCTCGCCGCTCAGCAGCGTTGCTGCGAGGTCTTGAAGTGTCGTGCCGCTGCTATGTTCGCCCGTGCAAACCGTCCCTTTGCTCATGACGTGTGTGACTGCTATTAAAGCGCACTGCTCTTGCCTTACCTGCTGACGCTAAGAATCCCAAGCCTGCGGCACACTTGGGGCTACAGCTGCACAGGCAGGTTGTATCAGTTTGCACTCGCAAGTTCTGGCTCGACGCGGTATATAATGTATTGTCGAATACGACCAACCTCTCGGAGTGGGAACTTCCCCCACTTTTCTGAGAGGTCTGGGTGACTTTCCGGGCTGCTCCAGTATCTGTAGAACTCAACCCATGCCGGTGAGCCTATATTCGGAAGTGGGCAAATCAGCAAAAGGTCGCCTCTCCTCGCAAGTTCGGGCAGCACACTCTCTGGTGGTGCATAACGCCGTGGGCTAAAATTCAGCGTAGTGAAGGGTAAGCGCATTGCGACAATACTACTTGTATCCATTTCTCAAGCTGATGGATTGCTTGAGGCAATTCCTCAGTGCGTCCGGTGAATGGCACTGTGCCGCTACTGATGAAAAACCAGATTAAATACAATCCCCACATCAGCGTTGCTAGCACAGCAAGTAAGAGAACTTGCTCCTTGACTTTCTTTAACCCGAAAATTGCAAGCAGCGAAATCACGCAGTATATGGGGTTCTCAGCGCAAATGAACGGCGATATAGCAATTAGTGAAGTCAGCACGATAAGCCAGATCCGGCTTGTATATCTGCTGAGCAACGTCGCAAGGACTGCTACCCAGACAAGTAGCGACATGGATAGCAAATCCGGGCTAATTAGCTGAGCATGCTCTGCCATTTTGGTGCTAAATGAAAGCAAAAACGCTCCTGCCACCCCAGATACTCTACCATACCATAATCGACCAAGCATGTATGTGCCTAAGGAGAGAGTGGCAAAGTTTAGCATGTTAGCAGCTATTGCTGAGATGGACAAGTCGTTTACTATCTTATTAAGTAGGCCGATTAAAACTGGGTAGGCAAGCGTGTAGAAAGATGTATCATCGAAAATCCCGTGAGAATGCTGCCAAGCACGGTTAAGATACCACCATCCATCGTTTCTTGCTAGACTGTATTCAAAGTCTATTCGAGTAATGCTGGCCAAGGACATAAACAGCACCATTGCAGCCAAAGCCACAGCATCAACACAGTTTCTATACAAGGAGCGCATGCCTACCCCCTCACAGTCTTGACTCAGGCCATAGTATCTCGGACTGCCAGTGCAGTCAAGCCTCATAGGAGGATCAGGGGGTGGCTAAACGTGCAGTCCCTCGGCATGAGTACCTGCTCTTGTCCCCAAGCAAATAAGATAGATTGCCAAGCCGAGAACGCCCTGAGTCGGCTAAGCGCGCAACTCGCAAGCACTGCAGATCCTGAGCGCATATATTTTAGGGACGTCCAGCAATCCGAGTTCGACGCTTTCTGCACATCTTGACAGGTAGATGAGATATGCTAGAATGCGTAGTTAGCCAAGGGTGTTCAGACACAAGCAAAGCGCACGAAAGCCTTGACAACTCACCTCGCCCTTTGCTATACTCAAAGTGCACAGCGCAAGGGCAG